>NZ_JAKKSJ010000010.1:0-142073 GCF_025653365.1 Shewanella sp. SW32
GCGTGATAAGGGCCATTCCGCACGGTGGATAAGCCAAATGGTGTCTACAACTTGGCTGCCACATTCCACAACATAAATATCTTCTTGTCGTTCAAAGGCTTTTCGGGCGTATTGCGGTATAACCGTAAATCCTAGCCCTTTTGCGACAGGTTCGAGAATGAGGCTGATTTGGTTGGTAAATCCCTTGCAGGGGATCTCTTGAATGCCGGGGTGAGTTGGATATTTACGGCTAAGCAGCCGAGTCGCCATAGCCTCACCATCGGGATGGGAGATAAACCCTAGCCGTTGTAAATCAGTCCATGCATGTTGTTTATGGCTCGCAGGTACCACAAGTTCAAGCGGCTCTTCGGTAAAATGTGTGCTGTGAATACGAGGATCGGAAGGTTTTAAGGTTACCATGCCGATTTCATGTTCATTGGCCAACACTGAGGCCACTATCTCACTGTCAGGGGCAAAACGGTGGCGAATGCTTAACGCCGGAAAGGCTTGTTGTAATTCGATTAATAGCGGAAAGAGCGTTAAACCAATGCTACCTGGAGTGATAAGGTTAATATCACCGACATTGGTATCATCATGGATCAGTTTCTGCTGTAAGCGCTTTTGCGCGCATTCAACTTCTTTGACGTAGGTCAGCAGGTTTTCCCCAATGGGAGTGATTTCAAGCTGGCGGGTGCGGCGTAAAAACAGTGTGCCGTAGGTTTCTTCTAAGCGACTGATATGCTGACTCACGGCCGCTTGGGTGATACCTATAGCTTCGGCGGTGCGGGTGAAATTGCCTTTCTCGACTAGCACGCTAAAGGTGTGTAACCACTGTGGATTTATCATAAGTAAAATTTATCAAATCTATAATCTGTATGTGCTTTTAATTATGGCACGATAAGACTAGTCTGTCGTCATTCAGTATTCAAATACCTTTTGATCTTAATAGACACAGGAAACACCATGGCCGATCTATTTTCATCCTTCAAACTTAAAGACATCACCCTCAAAAACCGTATTGCCGTTGCGCCCATGTGCCAATATCAAGCCACGGACGGACTCATCAACGACTGGCATCAGGTGCATTACACTAGCCTTGCCCGTGGCGGTGCCGGTCTTGTTGTGGTTGAAGCCACTGCGGTTTCTCCCGAAGGACGTATTACCCCCAAATGCCTTGGGTTATGGAATGACGAACAAGCCCAAGGCCTAGCTAAGGTCGCCAGCGCGATTAAAAATGCGGGTGCTGTTGCAGGCATTCAGATTGGTCATGCAGGCCGTAAAGCGAGTGCGAATATCCCGTGGGAAGGGGATGACCATATTGCCGATGATGACGCGCGAGGTTGGCAACCGATTGCACCATCAGCTGTCGCATTTGGCGCAAACTTACCTAAAGTGCCTACCGCTATGACGATTGAGGACATTGAGCGGGTTAAAGCCGACTTTGTGGCGGCAGCAAAGCGTGCTTTAGCGGCAGGATTTGAATGGTTAGAACTGCATTTCGCCCACGGTTATTTAGCCCAAAGTTTCTTTTCAACCTATGCCAATCAACGCACCGACCAATACGGTGGCAGTGCCGAAGGGCGGGGGCGCTTTTTGTTAGAAACCATTGCCGCGGTAAGAGACGTTTGGCCATCGCATTTACCCTTAACGGCGCGATTTGGTGTGATTGAATTCGACCATAAAGATGAAGAAACACTGACGGAATCGATAGCCTTGGTGAAGCAATTTAAGCAAGCGGGGCTCGATATGCTGAACGTCAGCATTTGCTTCTCGACCCCAACGGCAAATATTCCATGGAGTCCGGCATTTTTGGCGCCTATTGCAGCGCGGGTTCGTCAAGAAGTGGGGTTCCCTGTTGCGACGTCTTGGGGTATGGATGATCCACATCAAGCTAATGCGGCCATTGAAGATGAACAAATGGATTTAGTGATGATAGGTAAAGCGTTTTTAGCGAATCCACATTGGCCGTATCAAGCGGCGCAAACCTTGAAAATTGCGCGCCCATCTTGGGTATTACCCGCTTCCTACGCCCATTGGTTAGCACGCTACTCTACGGTTAAAGCCGATTGATTGTAGAGTGACTTGAGTTGATTTAAACCTAAGCCTTAAAAAGCCGTTATCTAAAGATAGCGGCTTTTGGCTTTAGTGGCAGGTAAGATCCATCATTAAGAGGCTAGCTACAAGAGACTAGCTACAAGAGACTAGCTTCAAGATACTGGCCACGCAGCTCTTCAACCCACACAGTTAAATCCAAGCTTCGTGCATTTCGTATTCATCCAGTCGCGAGGGAATAAAAAAGCCCCAATCCTGCGGGAATGGGGCTTTTTTAACTAAGATGATGAAGCTCAGTGGTTATAGAAACGTCGACCTTCACGCATCACTTCAATCAATTCAGGCGCGCTCATTTTTTTATTGAGCCTATGTTCATAGTTTTCATCGTAAATACGATATTTACCGTGGCGGTCAATCACTGTCACTTCTGCTTCTTGATAGATAGCAAAAATACGGCTATCACCTATATAGATCCACGTTTCTTTGTCAGGTTGTAATAGGCTGCGGCCAGCGCTGTAATCTGTCGTGTTATTGGTGCAACCTAGCACGTGGGTCATTAAAGTCGGCGCAATGCCGTAATGGCTGGTGCGGTATTTGACCTTAGAAGCACCCGTATTCGGCCAGTGGATCACTAATGGCACTTTGACACTCTGTGGTGACAGGTTGCGATTCGCTTCATCACTATTGCTGGTGAACATTTTGCCATTGACCCCAGTGATAATCACTAAGGTGTCGTTGGACACATTGGCCAGCATCGCCTTGAGTTGTTGATCGACAAAATACAGAGATTGGCGATATTGATTAAACAGTACTTTTTGTGCTGGCATCAGGTCGGTATTGGCTTTCACTGTTTCGATACCCAGAAAACCCACGGGAGTATCAAAATTTTCTGGCGCTTTTAAGTTAACGAGCGCCAACCAAGGTTTATGTTGGATGCTGTGCCACTCGTTAAAACTGGCCACTGTGTGCAAATCGGCATCGGCACTGCCATTGGTTTCTTTGGCTACGACAGGATTAAAGTCATTAAACATCGCTTGTGATGAACGCAAATTGAGATTGGTTTCAGGGAGGAAAAGCCCCAATTCATAGCCTGCTTGTTGAAAGCTTCTGGTCAGTAAAGGACTGGTGCTATTAAAAATTCGCGCATCGCCATAACTGCCTTGCAGGCCATAGAGTAGCGAAAACATGCCCGTTCTAAATTGGTTGCCGCCGCTGAAATGCTGGGTAAAAGATTGATTATTTTCAGTGTATTGGTGTAGGAATGGCATGCTTTTGCCATCGACCATATCCGCCCGTAAACTGTCGATGGTAATCATCAACACGTTGATTTTCGTGTCGGCTTGGCAGGTGAGTGGCTGCTCTGGATAACTGAGTACACTAGTGTTGTGATTGACGTCATCGCCTTGGTATGAACCATCGATACCGTGACTTTCCATAAAGGAGCGAGCTGTCGCGGGATAAGATAAAGGATAAGTATCGTCGAAACGGGTAATTTCGGTGATATCGGCGGCATCGGCCCAAATGTGGATCAAGTGGCTGCTGATAAAACAGATACACACTAAGGTGATAACTTTATTCCCTAAATTGAGTTTTTGAATTTTCTCTATGCGTTTCCACAAAAAATTGGCCATGGTCAGTTCAATGGCGATGATGGCCAACGGGGTGACGATATAAGAAGTACCACGGAGCAGGGCATTGAGATCCGCCCAAGCTAAATCGAAGGCAAAGGGGCTCAAGTGCATGCCGTAATCGGCGTAAACAATGGTATCGTACAGTAAGATACAAAGACTTAGGGTCGCGATCACCGCCGCGACACCTCTTAATATCTTTGAATAGGGCAATATCAAGGTTAGTGGAAATAGGCAGATCAAATAGGCGATAAAGGCGAGAAAGCTAAACTGACCAATAGTGCTGACGCTCAGATAAAACCAGCCATACCAAGTTTCTGGATAACCCACGCTGCCAAGGTATCGGCTTCCGACTATCATGGCTAATAAGCCATTGAAGAAGGCGAACCAATGCCCCCAGTTGATGAGCCGGGAAACCCGATCGCGGCTCATTTGCTTTTTTCGCTCGACCATAGTGATCCGCTTATTCCTAAAAGGCCTTGTATCTTATATTCTTTTGATGATTATTACCCAGTTAACTTACTGGGATTTAACCGATTGTGCGAGTGCTTTTGCAAATTGTTCGGCCACGGCTTGGCGCGATTCGCTGGGCACTTTACGTTCTAGCAGGTTAGTCACGCAGTTACCCAATGCCATCAGGCTCAGGTCAGTCGGTGCTTTATGCTTTTCTAACACAGCCAATATTTCGGCGATTAATGATTCAACTTGGGTGTTTGAGTATTTCGATTGGATTGCCATAATCAAAAAATGTTTCACTTTGGAATGGATTAGCGGCATATAATAGCGGATTTATCCCAGTATCACTATCAGGGCTTATGAGTATTAACATCGAACACGCAATTATTCACGAGATTTCTCAGGACAGTCAGGGGCAATTACGCTGCCGTTTACGTCCTCAACCTCTGCTGAACGGTCAGGCGGTCGAGGTGATGCTCGACGAGTTGCATCAGACATATACGGGAAAGGCCGGTAAAGGTTTTGGCTATTTTGGTATCCATGGTGACGACGGTGAGGCGAATCCTGCTTTTGCCAATGCGCTAACTCAATACCGTGGCGGCGATTTAGGGTTTGTGGAGTTTTCCGGTCAAGCCAGTAAATTACTGCAAGAAGAATTGTCAAAGTACGACTTCAGTCAAGGCGGTTTCCTGTTGATGTCTTGCTATACCAGCATCACTAGCGATTATTTGTTTGTGGCTTTATTAAGTGCGAAGTCGTCAATGACAGTATTAGACGATATGGAACTGTCGCAAAATAACCATTTGGATTTAAATAACATCCAACTCGCGGCGCGTATTGATTTAACTGAGTGGCAAGCCGATAAGGATTCTCGTAAGTACATCTCTTTTATCCGTGGCCGTGCGGGACGTAAAGTCGCCGACTTTTTCCTCGACTTTATGGGCTGCGTAGAAGGCGTCAACACTAAGGCGCAAAACAAAACCTTAATGAATGCGGTTGAAGATTTTGTTGCCAGCAGTGAGTTGACGAAAGACGAGCGTCAGCAGTGCCGCAATAAAGTGTTTGAATACTGTAGTGAGCGTTTCGATGAAGGCGCTGACATTGAGATCAAAGACTTGGCCGATGAGTTAGCCGATCAAGGTATGGACTCCTTCTATGATTTTGCCCGTGGCGGCAGTTATGATCTTGATGAAGAGTTTCCGGCCGACAAATCAACCCTGCGCCAATTGAAGAAGTTTTCTGGTACGGGTGGCGGCGTAACGTTAAGTTTTGATGGCGGCCACTTAGGTCAACGGGTGATTTACGATCCCATCTCGGACACGATTTTAATCAAAGGTGTGCCAGCAAACTTAAAAGATCAGCTTGATCGTCGCCTTAAAGGCGAATAGTACTTAATTCATCCATCGTTTTTTAAGCGAACGAATAACTAAAGGCCGAAAGTTTTTACTCTCGGCCTTTTTGCTAACTAAGTCGCGCTGACTCAGCTTCTAAGTGAGTACTTCTTAGTCAGTGACTCGTCGCCTATGTTAATTATTGGAGCTAAATGGCACTGGACGTGGCGTATCTTTATTCGATGGTGGCAAAATAGGTAGCGTGATTTGCGGCTGATCGCCCGTTAAGGACTCAAGGAAGGCGACCATTTCTTTCACTTCTTGGTCAGAGAGTTTTTGCCCTAATTGAATGTCTGCCATGGTATTCACCGCTTCTTCCAAGGTCCAGACGCTGCCATCATGGAAGTAGGGATAGGTGAGT
The DNA here is from genome assembly GCF_025653365.1 of Shewanella sp. SW32. Taxonomy (NCBI): domain Bacteria; kingdom Pseudomonadati; phylum Pseudomonadota; class Gammaproteobacteria; order Alteromonadales; family Shewanellaceae; genus Shewanella; species Shewanella sp. SW32. The sequence goes on from NZ_JAKKSJ010000010.1 coordinate 5,868, forward strand.
TCAATATTGCGTAGTGTCGGCACTTTAAACACATATTTATCAGCTTCTTTACCAGTGACGCCCTTACGACCTTCTGCTGGGTTATTGGTGTGGAACGGTTTGATGAGTCCCATTTTCATATACATAGTTCCACCGACAGCGGGGCCGTTATGGCAACTCACGCAACCTTTATCCTTGAAGAGTTGGTAACCCGCTTTGGCATTCGCGCTTATGGCCTCTTGCTTGCCCAGAAGAAATTGATCGAAGGGGCTATTAGGGGTAACTAAGGTTTTTTCAAAGGTGGCAATCGCATCGGTTAAACGGTCAATTGTGACTTTTTCATCGCCATAGACCTTGGCGAAGTGCGCTCGGTAGGCGGGCATAGAGGCGATAGTTTCAGTTGCGAGTTCATGGGTAAAGCCCATCTCTTTCGGGTTGGCGATAGGGCCCGCGGCTTGTTCTTTCAAATCACTGGCGCGACCATCCCAAAATTGAGCCAGCATAAAGTCGGCATTAAGCACTGTGGGTGAGTTAATTGGGCCTTCCTGCCAATGATGACCAATGGACGTTGGCAGAGCATCGACACCACCAGTGGATAAATTATGGCAAGAGTTACAAGAGATAAAGCCAGATTTAGACAGTCTGGGTTCGAAGAACAGCATTTTACCTAATTCAACTTTTTCAGGCTCAGTGATCTTGGCTGCTGTAATGACTTCGATGGGTTCTGCACTGATAGCATGGGTACTGGCTAATATACCTGCGATGAAAATGGCGATAGATGTAAGTTTGGTCATCTTATTTCTCCCTGTATAACCTTGGTTTTTGTATGGTTTAACAGGGATGCTAGCGGTTAATGATGCTGAGTGATAATGCTTTGTTTCGATTGGGTCTATCGCTGTTGCGGATTAAGCTTTTGCGATCTAATTCGCTGTTTTTACGTTGTTATTTTGCTAGGTTGAGTGGTATTTCTGTTAAGGCTTTATCTGTTAATCGACAAGGTCGATGCATTGTTGCTTTCTGCCTATCGGTACCTGATGGTTGCAATGAGTTGCATTGCTGGATTTTCGACTACCTGATACAAACATCTGATACAAAATATTGGGCCGAGTGGATTCATTTGTCGCGACAACAGACGGAATTGATTAGAATCTCCATTCATGTTGAGTTAACTCGTGTTGAGTGCCTCAAGTTAGCATGCTCGGCCATCGCCAAGCGGTGCTATAAAATTATATAGGTGGACTGTTTTTCTGCCGAGGAGCGTTAATGCAATTGTTTGTCAAAGATTTAACTGTGATCGATTTTTCCTATTTGTGCCCAAAGCGCGGCATGGTGGGGGAGAGTTGGATTGTTGATGTTCTGCTAGAGGGCGGATTAGACGAGCAAAACATGGTACTCGATTTTGCTAAAGTCAAACGCACGATCAAGCAAACCATAGATGCGGTGGCCGATCATCGTTTATTAGTGCCTACGGCCTGCAGCAGTGTGCGATGGCAACAGCAGGGTGATAGAGTATGGATGGATTTTGATAGTCAGTTAGGTGAAATTCATTTGGCCTGTCCTTCACAAGCCTTTGCCTTAGTGCCGACCGAAGAGATTGATATTCCCAGTGTGAATGCCTTTTTACAGAAAGCATTGCGCGAAGCTTTACCTAAGAATGTCGAAGGGATCACGCTCACCTTGAGACACGAAATTCTCGATACGCCTTATTACCATTACAGCCATGGTTTACGTAAACACGATGGTAATTGTCAGCGTATCGCCCATGGGCATCGTAGTCCTATTCACGTTTATGAAAATGGCAGTCCAGTACCTAAGTGGGATGAGTATTGGGCCAAACGTTGGCACGATATTTATTTAGGCAGTGAAGAGGACTTGGTTTCAGTTAAGACCCTTAATCTTTCGCCGCAAACGCGGATAACCGATGACAGCCACTATGGCTTTCATTACCAAGCCCCTCAAGGGGATTTCCAATTGGCAATGCCAAAGGAATGCTGTGATTTAATTCCCCACGACACGACGGTTGAGTTGTTAGCCGATTATATTGCCACGACATTAGTCGCTAAAGTGCCAGGAAGTCAGTTTAAAGTGGTGGCGTTTGAAGGTGTTGGCAAGGGCGCGATTGTCGTTAAGGGATAGGCACTACGAGCTGATATAAGTGAATGGACTTAAACTATTCACCTTTTAATCACGGATTTAATAGGCCTCGGTAGATTATCGGGGCTTTTTTGTTTGTTTTTAGCATAGGCTGAACTGAGATTACGACAGGGATGTGGGTTTGCAGAATCGATTTTTATGGTGCGTTAGGTTAACGTGGCATTGATTGAATTCGGCTGCGTTTTGTGTCGCGATGAATGTATTGAGTGGGTCTTGATCCCTATTGCCCCTCGATAAGGATTTTTTGAAGATGTTGGAAACTAGGATATTGGAAACTAAGATGCTGGAAAATAATAAGATGTTGGGAAATAAAGTATCGCAATTTTTATCTCACGGTGGAGCCCCCCTAAGTTCAAATCCAGTGCGCTGCTTATCGGCATTATTCACTTTGGGCCTAGTGCTCATTGCGCCTCAGGTACAAGCTGAGGTGAGTTTACAGGGTAAGTTAGAGCAAGGCGCATTAATGCGGGGTCAAGCGCCAGCGGGCACTCAGATTAGCTTAAATGGTGAAGCCATCAAGGTCACGCCAGACGGCCATTTTGCCTTTGGTTTTGATCGCGACGGTGAACTGAGCCAGCAGCTAACCTTGGTTTATCCCGATGGTTTGACTGAGGTTAAGCCTTTAACCTTAACCAAGCGAGAGTACGATATTCAAAGTGTAAAGGGCATTAGCTCGAAGATTATGAAGCCTGATCCTGTCGCGCAGGAAAGAGCGGCGAAAGACACGGCGCAGGTGAAAGCGGCGCGGGCAACATTTAGCGAGCAAACGGCCTTTTTACAGGAGTTTATTTGGCCGCTGACGGGGCGTATTTCCGGGGTTTATGGCAGCCAACGTATTTATAATGATGTACCCGGTAATCCACACTTTGGGGTGGATGTGGCGGCGAAAACCGGCACTGTAGTGGTCGCACCCGCCGATGGTGTTATTAGTCTTTCTGTGCCTGACATGTTTTATTCGGGCGGGACTATGGTGATCGATCATGGTTATGGCGTGAGTTCGAGTTTTTTGCACTTGAGTAAGCTGTACGTCAACGCGGGTGAAGCGGTTAAGCAAGGCCAAGCTGTTGCAGAGGTGGGCGCAACAGGCCGTGCAAATGGCCCACACTTAGATTGGCGAGTGAACTGGTATCAAATGCGCCTCGACCCTACAACCATAGTGCCGCCAATGGCAACAGTGCTAGCGAATGAGAAAGCCAACAAAGCGGCCAAAAAGGGCTAGGTTCGATATTCAACTCTGGCTCACTTAAATGGCGCAATAATGCGCCATTTAATGGTGATCCTTATCGTGAACACATAGTGAGTTGGCTTCTTTCTAGGCTAGCTTCAAATGTCCGCTTGCCAATAATCATTTTTAACCGAGTCGCCTAAAAAGATTACTTCAATAGTGGATGATCAGCAGGCAGTTGGCGGGTGATCCATAAAATCAGTTTATGTTTCATGTTTGGCCCATCTTCTTTATCTTTGGCCAGTGGCTGAATCAAGTTGTCAGTGACCAATAAACGGTAAATACATTCCACTTTGTCTTTGGGTGAGATGCCTTTGTCAAAGTCTGCATATCCGCGTTTTTTGGCATAGCCCACGCCGATTTCCATGGCGAACTTCAATATTTGTGCTTCGTTCTTGTGTGGCTTCATTGGCGATCCTCTGTTTGCACATAGCATCCATCTACTGGACACGATAATTTGTGCCTGATGGCATCTGCGAGTTATATGTCCTAAGTTACGCTAAATATGCTGTTTTTTAGATTTAATTTTGGCGATTTTTGACAAAACCACCAAAAAACTGACCTAAAAATAACGAGAATATTGAATCTGATTAAATTGTCATCAACTCAGATGTTAACTCAGTTACTGTCGTAGGTTTTAGCTAAGGCAAGTGCCGATGAAAATCTAAGCTCAGTTTTATCTGCCTGAGTTTAAGTCTGACTTAACATTCAGATACTTGTTCGCTCGCGATGACCGCTTTTATGCCATGGGGATGCACTTTAATGCACACATTGCCGCGTTTAAAGGCGATAGTTGGATTGGCTAAACGTTCTTTATCGCCTTTGGGCGAGCTCATTTTGACTTTAATCTCAGCAAGGGATGGCAAGTCTGGTAATCTTGACTGCTCTGATTCAGCTGTCTGCTCAGATTGCGGCAATGGACTCAGTCCTAGGTTGAGTAAAGGGTGGAGTGTTGGACATAAGACCAGTAAATCTTGGCTTAAGGTATCGCAATCTTTGGCTTTAGAATCAATAACTAATTCTATGTGCTCCCAGCCTTCCTGTGGATAGACTTTGTCGCTGGGGTAGGGAAGCTCGACGCAGGCAATGCTAAATTGACCGAGTGTGAGTGGCGTGTCTAGCTCGATGATCAGAATCGTACGGCCATTGATGATGTTGTCTGAAATGATTTTTCCTATGCGGCTAAAGGCGTCGCGCAGGGCATCGGCACTGGCGATGGAATTGACGCGCAGCGCGACATGGTCGCAAACCAGTGCTTTATCTGCTAAGTCTAAGGTTTCAAGCAAGGCTAAAATTTGTGCTTCGAAGGCTGGCCAGCCTTGGATTAATTGCTCATAGCTGAGGTTTGCACTGTGCGGCGCAACAGGCTCGTTGAATTTAGGCATAAATACTCCAAGGCATTTCTATTGGCGTTAGTTTTATCCCTTAAGTAACTGACTGAGACTATTACAACTAACATAATGCTTTTAATGGTTAAATAAAAACGCCCATTAAGCTGGGCGTGTTTGATATCGTTCAATTATCTATTTGGCATTTTGCCATCTGGATATTGGCTAAGGTTACGGCCAAATCTCAATTGGTGTTCCTTCATCGACCACTTTCCACACTTCATCCATTTCGGCGTTGGTAATCGCGATACAGCCGTCAGTCCAGTTGTATTGCTGGGCTTGTTCTGGCGGCAGTGACGACTTAGGGTTTTGGCCGTGGATCATGATCATGCCTCCGGGTCTAATGCCTAAGGCTTTGGCTCTGAGTTTATCCTCTTCATTAGGATAGGAAATATGGATCGATTTATAATAAGCACTATCAGGCTTTTTATAATCTAGGGTATAACGCCCCTGTGGTGTGCGTTGATCGCCTTCCTTTAATTTGTGTCCAGCGGGTAGGTCACCCATGGCGATGCGATATTGTTTGAGCACTTTGCCATCGCGTAATAAAGCCATACTGGATTCGGATTTAGTGATCACCACCAGATCCACTTTACCCATGCCAGAGGCATGTAATTCGGGTGAAACGAGAGCCGCGATAGTCACAGTGAGAGATGTCAATGTGGAAAGTAGGGTGGCGCGCATGGAGTCCTCGAAAATAAACACAGGTTGTTGGCTTTTTTCGGCATCATACCGCAATTTTATCCTACTGTGAGTAGATAATTTTGAGCTAGGTGCAATTGCATGGCAGACTCGTGGCATATTTATGCTGTAATCCCTGTGTTAGTCAGTTTGTTGCAAGGAAGAAAAGCTTTTATGTCTGAGAATATCGAATCCGAAAGTCCGTTAAAACGTCAATTACGTACCATTATTTTTGGCACTGATACTCCCGCTGGCCGCTATTTTGATATCGCCCTCATGGTGTGTATTGTGTTGAGTGTCGGCTTAGTGTTCCTCGACACAGTAGAGATATTCCATCGCGAATACGGCCAGCTTATTTCTGTGTTGGAATGGGTATTTACCATTATTTTTACGATTGAATATGGCCTACGTTTGTACTGCGCGACTCATCCTGTGTTATATGCTCGCAGCTTTTATGGTTTAGTGGATTTGTTATCGGTATTGCCAAGTTATCTAGCGTTGCTGATCCCTGGTGCTAACTTTACCTTAGTTATCCGGATACTTAGGCTGTTTAGGATTTTCCGTGTACTCAAATTACTGCGTTATTTGAGTGAAGGAAATGTTCTACTTAGGGCGATGATGCAGTCGAGTCGTAAGGTTTTTTTGTTTTTCTTCTCGGTCAGTTTGATCGTTATGGTACTGAGTTCAGTAATGTATGTGGTTGAAGGGCCTGATAATGGTTTCAGTTCAATCCCTAAATCTGTGTACTGGACAATTGTGACTATTACTACAGTCGGTTACGGCGACATTACCCCGAAAACCGGATTAGGTCAGGCGATTGCGGCTTTTACTATGCTGATTGGTTACTCGATTATTGCAATCCCAACGGGGATTTTAACCGCCGAGATATCCCAAGAAGTAGGGCGCCATCGAGATTTACGCTCGTGCAATCAATGCCATAAGACAGGTCATGATATTGATGCCATGTATTGTAGTCGTTGTGGATGTGAGTTAGATAGCCTAGATGTGCCCGTCGATAAAGGCGTTTCATGATGACTTCGGCGAACACTTTTTATTTTTTGTAGGTAAAAGACACGTATGACGCAAGCCAAGTTTGTTGAAGGCCCCATATTACGCCATATCTTAGTGATGAGTTCGACCGCCGCGGTAGGGATTTCTGCCTTATTTGTCGTGGATTTACTGGATATCTTTTTCCTGAGCCTATTGGGGGAGCATGAGCTTGCTGCTGCTGTAGGTTATGCGGGCAGTATCTCCTTTTTCACTACGTCCATTGGGATAGGCTTATCAATTGCTTTAGGCGCTTTAGTGTCTCGCTCGATTGGCGCAAAAGAGGTGGTGTTGGCAAAGCGCTTATTACTCAATAGCGCGGTTGTGACGACACTGATTAGTGTGCTGGTGGCGGCTGTGGTCACCACCTTCATTCCTGAGCTAGTTGCCTTAGTAGGCGCGAGTGGCCATACGGCTGAGCTTGCGGCCAGCTACTTGTATATCTTAGTGCCTTCCTTGCCCTTTATTTGTCTTGCGATGGCGCTCGGCGGGGCTTTGCGCGCTGTGGGTGATGCAAAGTTATCTATGATGTCGACCTTAGCGGGGGGCGGCGTTAATGCGGTACTCGATCCGATTTTTATCTTCATGTTCGCCATGGGGATTGAAGGCGCTGCATTGGCATCCGTTTTAGCGCGGGTGGCGGTATTTGTGATTGCCGCTCGCGGTGTGGTGGTTAAGCATAAATTGTTAGGCCATTTCGATAAGGCACATTTTATCGCCGATCTTAAGCCCATCTTTGCCATTGCAGGCCCTGCGATGTTAACCAATGTGGCAACTCCCATCGGAAATGCCTTTGTGACCCGAGCGATCGCCGATTTCGGTGATGCTTATGTGGCAGGCTGGGCAGTATTGGGGCGTTTAATCCCTGTGGCTTTTGGGATGATCTTTGCACTCTCTGGCGCGATTGGACCTATTGTTGGGCAAAACTTTGGCGCAGGTCAGTTTGACCGAGTACGTGAGAGTTTAACGCGAGCGATTCAGTTTTGTACTGTGTATGTGCTGGTAATGTCTTTGCTGCTGTTTATGCTTAAGTCACATTTGGTCAGTGTGTTTGATATGAAGGGCGATAGTGCTGATCTTATTCACTTTTTCTGCAGTTATATCGCGGTATTCTTTATCTTTTCGGGGATTTTATTCGTGGCGAATGCGTCCTTTAATAACCTTGGCAAGGCCAAATATTCCACGCTATTTAACGTAGGTAAAGCCACTTTAGGCACAGTGCCCTTTGTGTATTTTGGTGCACTTTGGGGCGGGGTTTACGGTGTATTGATTGGGCAAATTTTAGGGTCTATTTTGTTTGGCACATTAGGTGTATGGGTTGCCTATCGTTTAGTGGATAAAGTGGCGGCGCAGGCACAGTTTTCAGCTGCGCCTAATCTTGATGCTGCGAATGCTATCCCCCGCAATGTCGTACTGAGTGAGGAAGAGGAAATCGCTAATTGTGTTGCACAGAACTTACCGAGTGCGACCAATCCGCTTTCATCCTCTTGCGTGCAGATGGCGCAATTAACGGAGGAGCAAGAGAATGAGCCCGTATTACCCTATTTAGACGAGGGGAAAAAGCCTAATTGACGTTATGTGGCTTAGCTGTGCCGTGTAGAAGCAGTGGGCAAGAACGCAGATAAAAATGAGCTCTTAATAATGAGGAGCAGTCAGAAAGCTGCTAATGATAGGAATGCTGAAAAACAAAATGCCACAAGATTGCTTGTGGCATTTTGTTTGAAACGGCGTTTGCACTTCATTTAGTTAAGTTAACAATGCCAAAATACGCCGCTAAAAGACTATTCTGCTGAGCTTCTTATTCTTCAATACTTGGCGTGTCTTGTTGGCCTTCGACTTGTTCAGTCGCAGCTTCTGATGCCGCCATTTTTGCGCGATCAGCCTTAGAGATGTAACCTGATTTTGCAGGTGAGCCGATAGTCACTGGGTCGACTTTATTCAGTCTGGCCTTAGCGCGTTTAGCTATTTTCTTGATGATCTTTTGTTTCTTGTTCATGACGTCTCTAATTTCGTTTCGCACCCGCTACGCGCAGGAATATGAGGCCAAGGGCTCAATTGAGGCGGGATTCTAACTCAATCTGAGCGAACTGACCATGTTTTGCTGAATTTTGTCGAAAACAACGGCTACTCTTTGAGAACTAGTTTTGCTAAATGGCGTTAGCATAACAATTTGACTTAAACGGCGCTGTTAGTATTTCACACGACAAATGCTGCAAATTCTGCGGTGTAGACTGTCAGTGTGGATCAAAAGCCATTATATTGCCTAGCATTATGAGTTTGAATAATTGACTCTACTGTTATTTTATTGCTCATATCCTGAGTTGAGGAAGATGTGTGTTATTAACTAAAATCACTTTTTTTGAGCGCTTTGAGCACGATATATTAAGTGGCACTAAAACCATTACATTGCGTGATGAAACGGAATCCCATGTGATTGCAGGTCAAACACTTCCCGTTTCAACCTTCGAAACCGACCGCTGGTTTTGTGATATCTATATTATTGATGTCGTGCCAGTGACCTTAACTGAGCTCTCAGACATTCATGCTAAGCAAGAGAATATGACGTTGCCGCAGCTACGTGATGTGATTGCAGAAATTTATCCCGGTCTTGAGCAATTGTTTATGATCCAGTTTAGGGTTTTACCGCAGTAAAAGTATAGAGCGTAATTCGTAAAAGAAAAAAGGCCGCACAGCAGCCTTTTTATTACAAATTCAATGGCATATTAAGTTGTCGAAGATTGCTGAACTGTTCAAGAACATCAGCTATCCAAGACAACTAAACCGTCCAAGGTAACAGTTTTTTGGCAAAGTGATCGGCTTGGCCTAAGCGAATCGCTGCGCGGTGACGCATCCGATAAAATGCTTGATAGCACAGGGGGACTAAGTACAAACTAGTCACTGTCGAGAACGATAAGCCACCGATAATGGCGATTGCCATGGGGTAATATGGCGGGCCGCCACCACCGATTTGGGTATCACCCATCGCCAGTGGGACTAATCCCAGTACTGTTGTACCTACTGTCATTAACACTGGCCGCAAACGGGTGATACACACCTCCCGAATGGTGTCAGACAATTTGTCGAGATCCGGTGTCATCTGATTGATCTGATCTACCAGAACGATACCGTTGTTTACCACAATCCCCATTAAAATCAAGATACCTATCATTGCCATCACAGAAATAGGGGTGCCTGTGATAAACAGCGCCCAGAATACACCTGTGATGGAAAATAGGATCGAGGTAATAATCGCCGTCGGTAACAGTAGAGATTCAAACAACGCCGCCATAACAATATAAATCATCGCGACAGCCAAGAGCATATTAGTCACCATCACGTTCTGATCTTCATCTTGGCGCTCGAAGCCACCACGGAGTGAATAGTCGTAACCATCGGGGAAACGGATATTTTCCATCACTTGCTTAATCTTAGTTTGCGCCTCTTCTGTGGTGAGGTTTTCTAAGTTAGCCCCAATCGACAGCGAAGTTTGGCGATTGAAGTGTTTGATAGTATCGAAGCGGGGTTGGATCTCAATCTTCGCCAGATTATCTAAGGTGTACACTCTTTGGTCGAGGCGTACTATGGGTAACTGCTTGAGTTTCTCAAGTGACTTTTGCCATTCTTTCTCGTAGGCCATTTCGATGCGCAGCTCGCCATTAGGATCGTGGCGGAAGGATCGCAGCGGTGAACCGCGCAGTGCCATGGAGATACTTGAGGCAATTTCATTGAGTTTTAAATCTAACCGCGCCGCCATTTGTCTATCAATGCGGATAATCACTTCTTGCTGAGCGCCGTTAAGCTCGGAGCGAACATCTTGCAATCCTTTGATATTTTGCAATAAAGGAATAACTTGCTCGCTCAAATTAATTAGCTCAGAGGTTGAACGTCCTGTCAGTGTGACTCGCACGCCAGAGTTGTCATTGCCCCAGCCAAATTGCGGTTTGGCGATGGAATACTTAGGGAAGCCGCTACGGATTTTCTTTTTTAACTCATCCACTGATATAGGCAAATCTTTCTTTAGGAGGATCACCGATGAGCCATCGTCAGAGGCATAATAGCTGTAGACCGAATCAATATGGAATTCCTCTTTATTGTTATAAAGATACTCTTCCATTTGGTTGATCATCGCCTCAGTGACATTGAGATTATGTCGACCTTCTACTTGGTAGTTAATGTAGATTCGTTCATTGCTCTCGCTGTCTTCTTGATCCTGTTTAACCATAGATAGCGGCAGGGCGGTGGATGCGAGTATCGCTACAGCAATCACGCCTGAACGCCAAGGTCTGAGCAATACCCAATCTAGGGTATTATTGTAAAAACGTTGTAATTTACCCGCATCCTTTTCGGGGGCGATGTCGAAGTGGAACTTAGTCAACATCAAAGGGATTAAGGTTTTTGCGACCAATAGCGACGCGGCGAGTGAGATACAAATCGCAATAGCAACATGCTCTAGAAAAATGGTGATCTCGACTTTTACGCCAAAAATATTAGGTAAAAATACAATGGCGGTTGTCATTGTGCCTGCCAATACCGCCAGAGACACTTTATCGACCCCCGTCATGACAGACTCTTCATTGTCTTTAGGGTGTTTACCTTGTTTTTCCTGCAGTACGCTCTCAGTGACAACTACAGCGTTATCAATCAACATACCGACGGCGAGCAGGAGTCCCATCATAGACAGAATATTCAAGCTGTAACCGAGTAGATACATAGCGGCGAGCGTCATACCGATTGAAATAGGCACGGATGACACAACCACTAAAGTCATTTTCAAATTACGCAGGAATAAGTACAGCACTATAAAGGACAGCAGTGCACCGATTAACCCTGAAAGCAGCAAATCCATTAGTGAAGATTTTACTCCAGAGGCTTGATCTTCCATGATAAACAGGCGAATACCTTGGAACTGTTGGTCCTGTTTCGCAAGCTCAATCACCTTCATGACACGGTCTGACACTTCGACTAAGTTAGCGCCAGATTCCTTAAAAACATCCAAACCCACGGCATAGTGCTTATCTAAATGTCGACCTTCGATACGTTCAGGTAGGGCAAATTGCACATCGGCGATATCGCCTAAGGTCAATCCGGGGATAAGTACTAGTGCTTTGATATCTTCAAGGTTTCTAAACTCACCCTTAGGTGAAACTTGGTAAACGATATTACTGGCCCTGAGTGTACCTGCGCTCAGCACAAAGTTCTCTCTGCCGAGACGTTGTTGCAAATCTGTGGCTGAAAATCCACTGGCGGCAAGGCGGTCGGCATTGATGCGTACCTCAATTTGCTTTTGCTCAACGCCGTACAGGCTGACCTTAGAGACACCTTCAACACGTTCAAGTGGACGCTTGAGCTGTTTATCGAGTAGATCGAATGCACCTGAAAGCTCACGATCACTTGAGATGCGTATGGTGAGCACAGGCATGTCGGCGGTGGAGAATTGGCGGATAAAGACCCGCTCCACATCCTTGGGCAGTAAATGTCGCACTGCATCGATTTTTTCCCGCGCTTCTAAGCTCTTAGTAGCAACGTTTTCCCCCCACTTCATGTTGATTTCGATTTCGGCGCCTTCTTGGGAGGATTCTGATTCAAGCTCATCAATCCCACCCATAGTCGCGAGGGATTCCTCCAGCACTTTGGTAATATCGCGTTCCACTTCAGCAGGGGTCGAGCCTTTGTAAGGCACTTCCACCACTATCTGTGGGATATCGATACCGGGGAACATTTCCAGCGGTAATAGGCGACTCGAGGCGAGACCAAACAGCAAGATAGCAAAGAAGAACATGCTGGTGGTTACGGGGCGCTTAATGGCTAAACGGGTGAGGTTCATGGGCGAGCCTCCTCTACGTTTATATGTGAGCCAGTTACTGCGTATTCTTTACGGTCGAACAGGGCATAGAGCACTGGGAGCACTATTAAGGTCAGTAATGTTGACAAACTCAGACCAAAGATCACCGTAATCGCCATCGGTGCGCGTACCTCTGAGCCATCACCTAGACCTAGCGCCATCGGCAATAAGCCTAAGGTCGTGGTGAGGGTTGTCATCATAATCGGGCGTAGGCGCGATTTAGCTGCATCGCGAATGGCATCAAGTTTTTGAGCACCTTCGCTACGCAGTTGATTGATCCGATCCACAAGCACAATCGCGTTGTTCACGACGATCCCCGCCAACATGATAAGGCCAATAAATACCACCACACTCAAGTGAGTTTGGGTGATATAAAGCCCAAGTACACTGCCACCTAATGCCATAGGTACGGCAAAGAGGATAAGCAAGGGATGTAATAGTGATTCAAACTGACTCGCCATGACTAAATACACTAAGAAAATCGCTAAGATAAGGGCAATTTTGAGTGATTGGAATGAGTGCTCCATTTCCTCATTTTGACCACCAAAACGGGCCTGAACCGATGCGGGTAACACTTGTTGCGATAGTATCTGCTGCGCCTGTGCAACCGCATCGCTTAAATCACCATAGGCGAGGTTAGCTGATACGAGAGCCACACGTTGTTGGCTGATGCGGTTAATCGCAGATGGGCCTAATTGCAATGAAACTTCTGCAACTGCGCTTAATGCAATAGGTTGGTTGCTGTTCGGGTTGATAATTAAGGCATCGATATCGCTGATTTGATCCCGCTCCGCGAGTTCACTGCGCACCAGAATATCAATCTTACGGTCACGCACTGTGTATTGACTGGCAACAGTACCACCAACACGTTGGGCAATACGGTTTGCAACCGTTGGCGCATCCATTCCTAGAGCCGCTAACCTTGCATGATCGAAACGGATACTTAGCTCAGGTTGACCATCACGTAGACTGGTGTTCACGTCGGCAAAACGCTCCGATGCGGATAATGCTTTGACTAGACTATCTGCGCTGCGTTTGAGTAAGTTTAAATCGTAACCTGTGAGCTCAATTTCCAGTGGCGTTTTAAAGCTGAATAACTCAGGTTGCTCAATTTTCGCTTCAAGTTCAGGAATGCGGCGCGCAGTATCACGTAATACTTGAGTGACTGCGTTATAGGCACTGTGGTCGTTAAGCACTACTTGCAAGCGGCCCCAGTTTTCACCCCCGCGGGCAGTATCCGAAGTCATCAAACCGCCACTACCGGCTTGGCTATAAGCATGTTTAACTTCGGCTCTGTCTTTAATGGACAGTGCAAGTTGCTGTAATATCTTGTCGGTTTCGCTCACTGCCGTACCCGGCGGTAGCAAGATCTCCACATAAAACTCACCCTGATTCATTGGCGGAATAAGCTCCATACCAAGTCGCGGTAACAAGCTAATACAAGCGCCTGTTATTGCAATCGTGAGTAACAGTGTTGCTTTTTGTTGGCGCAGCGCCGAGGCCAGAAGCTTGTAATAAACCTTCTCAATACTGTGGTAGACAAAGTTAAATGCTGAGCTTAACGGGCGCATCACTAGACCAATAAGCCATGAGAAGAAGCGGCCTAAAATCAACACTAAGGTCAGTAGTGCACTGGGTAAGTAACTAACAATTAATAGAATAGGAAAGGAAAACACAGTCGCGCTATAGTGTTTAAGCTTGCCCATTTTAGTGGTGGGTTTATCCTTAGGTGTCGTTTTTATCAGCGCGGGTAAGGTTTTAAAGCCTTCACGTGATGCCAGCATTGGAATGGACGTTAACGCGACTAATAGCGATGCTAACAGCGCAAAAGTGACCGTTAGCGCTTGGTCTGAGAAGAGTGCGCCAGCAATCCCATCCACAAATACTAGCGGTACAAACACCGCAAGAGTGGTGAGTGTTGAGGCAAAAATTGCGCCTGCCACTTCTTTAGTCCCCGTCACTGCAGCTTCTAATTTACTCATGCCTTCGCTACGGCAGCGGTCTATGTTCTCTAATACCACAATGGCGTTATCGACCAAGAGACCGATGGCAAGGGCAATACCACCTAATGACATGATGTTTAAGCTGATATCGGCAAAATACATCATGTTAAAGGTGGCGATCACTGAGAAGGGAATCGAGATAGAAATAATCAGTGTCGGGATGATATTACGCAAGAACAGGTAAATCACTAGCATAGATAACAAGCTGCCCATCAGCGCAGAAGAGGTGACTTCGCTGACCGCACTTTCGATAAACTCAGACTGATCGTAAATCACTTCGAGCTTATTTTGCTTAGGGTCTTGATTGATTTTGACGAGTTCATCGCGCAGTTTTTTGGCGACAGCGACAGTATTTGCATCACCTTCTTTATAAATGGCCAGTTCAATCGATTCTTGACTGCCGATGCGGGTGATATCACTACGCTCTTTGTAGGCATCTGTGATGGTAGCAACTTCGAATAAACGGACTAAAGCTTGCTCGTCGCGATAGACGATCACTTGGCCGAGTTCATCTAATGAGTTGAATTGGTTTAGCGTTCGTACTAAGTATTCGCGATCACCTTGGATCACTTTACCCGCAGAGAGGTTGATGTTTTCCTCATTAATACGACGTTTAATATCATCGGCATTGAGATTGAGCTGCGACAGTTTTTCTTGATTGAGCTGAATATGCACTTCTTGCTCTAGGCCGCCAGATAAACGCACGGCGGCGACCCCAGATAGCGCCTCTAAACGACGCTTAAGTTCTTCCTCTGCATAGGTGCGCATTTGTTTGAGATCGGCTTCAGATGCATTAGGCACAGACAGCGCGAGACGCATAATAGGGTCAAGGTTGGGGTTAAAACGCAGTAATAAGGGCTTTTTAACATCGAGCGGCAGAGCGATAGTGTCGAGTTTTTCACGTACATCTAAACTCGCCATATCCATTGTTGTGCCCCATTCAAACTCGAGCACCACATCTGACATGCCTGAGCGCGAAATAGAACTGATTTTACGTAAGCCTTTGACCACCCCAACGGCTTCTTCAATCGGTTTAGAGACGAGCTGTTCGACTTCAACTGGCGCCGCGCCGTCATACATAGTGCGAATGGTTAATGTGGGATAGCTTAAGTCTGGCAGTAACTTCACCGCTAGGCGGGAAAATCCCACCATACCGAATAAAATCACCGCCAGCATGAACATCCATACCGTGACAGGCCGTTTAACAGAAGTGCTGATAATTGACATGAAAGGCTCCTATCAGTTCTTAGCGGAAGCAAGATCGAGTGGGGTGATCACTTCGACTAAGGATTGGTCTTTCAAGTTTTGCTGGCCACGGGTAACGACTTGCTCACCGGGGTTAATACCTGTAATCACTTCTACCGAATCACCTTCACGGTAGCCAATTTCGACTTCACGACGGTTCGCATTGGTACCATCAATAACATAAAGCGCTTGTTTGTTGTCTTGGTTAATCAAGGCGCTGTAGGGAACAGTAATCACGTTCTCGTGGGTATCGTATTTGAGCTCAACCCGGGTAAACATGCCAGCTTTAAGGCGCGCCTCTTGATTCGGCACAGCAAGTGTCACCTTAAAGGTGCCACTTTGTGGGTCCACAATCGGGCTTATGCGCAACACTTTGGCATGGATAGCATTCTTGCTATGTTGATTACTAAACACTTGTGCTTCTTGGCCGAGTTTTAAGCTGGCAAGCTGTTGCTCTGGGAGATGAACAATACCGTGGAGTTCATCTTGATTGACGATGTAGAACAAGTCGCCAAATTCCTTCGCCATATTGCCAGCTTTCACATAACGTTTAGCTACGACGCCGCTAATAGGGGACAGTACGCGGCTTTCTTTTACTTGCAGTTCGGCGAGATCTTTTTTAGCGATAGCGGCTTGCAAGTTATATTCAAGTTTGGCCATTGAATCCGCGCTGATAAATTCTCTGTTGCTCATTTTCTTCAGACGATTTAATTCTTGCTCGATGATTTTGACTTCGGCTTCTGAGCGGTCTAAATCATATTGCTGCCTCTTGGCATCAATAACAGCCAGCACTTGTCCCTTTTGAACGCGGTCACCTTCTTCAACAGCGAGAGATTCAATGAGCCCTGATATACGGCTCACTACATTGGCTTCCTGTGGCGCTTCTAAGGTGGCAGTTGTACTGTAAAAAGATGAAACGTTTCCTTGCATCACTGTAGTGGTTTCGACGGGAATGGCATATTTTTCTTCTTTTTTGACCACTTCTTCCTCACCACAGGCTGCTAGCATCGAAATCATTAGCAGTGGCAGGGTGAATTGAGCAATTTTTGACTTTTCCATAAGAATGTTACCTGTTGTCTTTATTGTGATGTCAGTTGTCAGCAGAAACCATGCCAATGTTTAAATTTGTTTAATTTCAGTCTATTAGTCGTATTTTTGGCTAAGTGTAATTTGTGATTCTTACTAAATGTAGCTAAAAGGTTTAAAAAGTGATGAGAATAACTAAACGCGGTTAATTAAGATTACACAAGTGCGCAATTGCAACAATGTATTTTGTCAGGAGAAGTAATACCAATCGTATTAAATATCTGTTCATTCAGCGGGAGTTCAACGCGCTTTAGACAAGGCGAAGGCTTGAAGGCATAGTGGTGCTCTGTTGAAAGCCTTGAACGCAGTATAAAGCGCTTTGCCATGTAGTGAACATCAGCCGCCCTTCGGGAGCCTCACAGACATCCCACTCCGGTGTTGCATTGACTTAAAAGGGAATAACCATTTCTGCGTCAATGCGCCTTGGATTGAAATGCCTGTGAGGCTCTGAACTGATTAGATATTTAATGTGATTGGTATAAGTTTAAAAGAGGATTATTTGAAATGAAAAAAGCGCCCTTAGGCGCTTTTTAATGCGTAAGTCGTGGGACTTAGCGTTTGTCTTGTGCGACGAAATCACGCGCAGTTTCACCAGTATATAACTGACGTGGACGGCTGATTTTGTGGCCTGGTTGATCTAACATTTCTTTCCAGTGAGCAATCCAGCCTACAGTACGTGCCAGTGCGAACAGCACAGTGAACATACTGGTTGGAATACCAATGGCTTTCATAATGATGCCAGAGTAGAAGTCGACGTTTGGATACAGCTTTTTAGAAATGAAGTATTCGTCTTCAAGTGCAATGCGCTCAAGCTCCATTGCCACATCCAAGAGTGGATCTTGTACTTTCAGTTCTTTCAGCACTTCATGACAGGTTTCACGCATCACTTTGGCTCGTGGGTCAAAGTTTTTGTAAACACGGTGTCCAAAGCCCATCAGACGGAAAGGATCATTTTTATCTTTAGCGCGTTCAATGAATTCAGGAATACGGTCTACTGAACCGATTTCTTCTAACATTTGCAAACAGGCTTCGTTAGCGCCGCCGTGTGCAGGGCCCCAAAGAGATGCGATACCCGCTGCGATACACGCAAATGGGTTTGCACCTGAAGAACCGGCTAAACGTACTGTTGAAGTCGATGCGTTTTGTTCATGATCTGCATGTAAAATGAAGATCCTGTCCATTGCACGTTCAACAATAGGGTTCACGACGTATTCTTCGCACGGTACAGCAAACATCATGCTTAAGAAGTTGCCCGCATAGCTTAAGTCATTACGTGGGTACACGAATGGCTGGCCTGAAGAATACTTGTAGCACATGGCTGCTATCGTAGGCATTTTTGAGACTAAGCGATAAGCGGCGATTTCGCGGTGACGTGGATCGTTAACATCCAGAGAGTCTTGGTAAAATGCAGATAATGCACCCGTCACACCACATAACATGGCCATAGGATGAGCATCACGACGGAAACCTCTAAAGAAGAAGGCTAGCTGCTCGTGAACCATAGTGTGGGTTTTAACTGTATGTACAAACTCAGTATATTGCGCTTTGGTCGGCAGTTCACCGTAAAGCAGCAAATAACACAGGTCTAGGTAATCGGAGTCAACGGCAAGTTGATCGATTGGATAGCCACGGTGTAACAATATACCCAGATCACCATCAATATAGGTAATTGCAGATTCACAGGAGGCAGTCGCAAGAAAACCTGGATCAAAAGTAAAGTAACCTTTGCTGCCAAGTTTACTGATATCGATTACGTCAAAACCAGCGGTTCCCTGCTTTACTGGCAATTCTATCGAGTCGTTCCCTGGTAATTCTAATTTGGCTTTTAAATCAGCCATACCCCGTTCTCCTTACTTAGTTCTTATCTGTGAGTGCGGCATGTCAAACCGCCATTACTTTACAGCCATTCTAGATCACATTTCAATTTAAATAAGCGTTTAAATTTGTTAGACCATGGTATAAAAGCCTTTACTTTTCTATTTGTAACTGGCACTTACAGTAAAAAATAGTCAAAAAAACATAATTTGCATTCTGTGATGTTTGTATTTGACATTTGCCGCGAGTATACTTGCCTCGCCCAATAAGGGCCGCAAACAACGATTATAAAGCACCCTTTGTTTACATGTTAAATGAGTGCGTGCTCAGATAGTTAACTGTTTGTTTAAACTTTGCTTTTGTGTTTACTTTTGCAGTGATCAACCTCCTGTTTAAAGTTTGTACAAAAGCGGTTCACATAACAAAAAAAATGCTCAATGGAGCTGAGTGAGCAGAACGTGAAAAAGCAAAGACCTGTCCATTTAGATCTGCAGACCATTCGCTTTCCTGCAACAGCGATTGTGTCAATTCTTCACCGTGTTTCCGGTGTCATCATGCTGTTCGCAGTTGGCATTCTCATTTGGTTGCTAAATTCATCTTTAGCATCAGCTGAAAGTTTCGCTGGCGTACAGTCTCTATTCGATAACTTCGTGATGAAGTTTATCCTGTGGGGCATTATGACTGCACTGGTGTATCACTTGTTTGGTGGCCTGCGCCACTTAGTAATGGATACCGGTCGTTGGGAAGAATTGTCATCGGGTGCCGCATCAGCGAAAGCTGTATTTGCCTTAACGGTAGCCTTTTCAATCATAGCGGGGATCTGGGTATGGTAACCAATGCAGCAAGTTTTGGACGCAGTGGTGTTCATGACTATATTCTACTACGCGCTAGTGCAGTGATCCTCGCCTGTTACACCATTTTCTTGGTTGGCTTTATTGCATGTAGTTCCCCTCTCACCTATGACGTCTGGCATGGCCTATTTAGTGCTCTGCCAATGAAAGTGTTTACACTTCTGACGCTGGTAGCCTTATTAGTACATGCTTGGATTGGTGTATGGCAAGTGCTGACAGATTACGTTAAGTGCACGTCGTTACGTGGTGTTTTACAGTTCACCTTTGTCGTTACCGTATTTTGTTATTTAGCGGCCGGCATTGTTATTGTGTGGGGTGTCTAAGTGAGTATTCCAGTACGCGAATTTGATGCTGTAGTGATCGGTGCCGGTGGCGCTGGTATGCGTGCAGCGCTGCAGATTTCCAAAGAAGGTAAAAGCTGTGCGCTTTTATCAAAAGTATTCCCAACCCGTTCTCATACCGTATCTGCGCAGGGTGGTATCACTGTAGCGTTAGGTAACGCCCATGAAGATCATTGGGAACAACACATGTACGATACCGTGAAAGGTTCCGATTTTATCGGTGACCAAGAAGCGATCGAGTTCATGTGTAAAACCGGTCCTGAAGCCGTGATTGAACTTGAGCAAATGGGTTTGCCTTTCTCTCGTTTCGAAAATGGTACGATTTACCAACGTCCATTTGGTGGTCAATCTAAGAACTTTGGTGGCGAGCAGGCTGCGCGTACTGCGGCAGCTGCCGACCGTACTGGTCATGCTTTGCTTCACTGTTTATACCAACAAAACGTTAAGCATAAGACGCAAGTCTTCTCAGAATGGTATGCATTAGATCTCGTTAAAAACGATGATGGCGCCGTTGTGGGTTGTACTGCGATTGAAATTGAAACGGGCGATATCGTTTATTTCAAAGCTAAAGCAACGATTCTTGCGACCGGTGGTGCAGGGCGCATTTACGCTTCGACGACTAACGCGCATATCAACACCGGTGACGGCGTTGGTATGGCAATGCGTGCTGGCGTGCAAATGCAAGACATGGAAATGTGGCAATTCCACCCAACTGGCATCGCCGGCGCGGGTGTACTTGTGACTGAAGGTTGTCGTGGTGAAGGCGGTTATCTGCTGAACAAAGACGGCGAGCGTTTCATGGAGCGTTATGCCCCTAACGCGAAAGATTTGGCATCACGCGACGTGGTAGCACGTTCTATGATGACTGAAATCCGCGAAGGTCGTGGTTTAGACGGTCCATTAGGCCCACACTGTTTGCTCAAGCTTGATCACTTAGGTAAAGAAACATTAGAAGCACGTTTACCAGGCGTGTGTGAATTGTCTCGTACTTTTGCCCATATCGATCCAGCCGATGGTCCAATTCCAGTACTACCAACCTGTCACTATATGATGGGCGGTCTACCAACTAAGGTCAGTGGTCAAGTTATTCGTAAGAATGAAGACGGCACTGAACAAGATGTTATTGGTCTGTTCGCTGTGGGTGAGATTGCCTGTGTATCTGTACATGGTGCAAACCGTTTAGGTGGTAACTCACTGCTTGATTTAGTGGTCTTTGGCCGCGCAGCGGGTCAGCATTTAGGTAAAGCTTTGGATGAGACTGACGATCCAAAAGACGCTAGCGATGCGGATATTGCTGCCTCTCTGGCGCGTCTGAATCGTTGGGAAAGCAACAAAGATGGCGAAGATCCAGCGCAAATCCGTAAGGATTTGCAACTGTGTATGCAATTAAACTTCTCTGTATTCCGTCGTGGCGATGCTATGGCTGAAGGGTTAGAGCAGTTGAAAGTGATTCGTGAACGTCTTGCAAATGCTAAATTGTCTGATAACTCTCGTGAATTCAATACTCAACGTATTGAATGTTTAGAGTTAGATAACTTGATGGCAACGGCAATCGCCACGGCTTATGCGGCTAACTTCCGTACCGAAAGTCGCGGTGCTCACTCACGTGAAGATTATTTAGAGCGTGATGATGAGAACTGGTTATGCCACAGCTTATTTGACCCAATCACTGAAACGATGGATCGTCGTGCAGTGAACATGGCACCTAAGTTACGTGAAGCATTCCCGCCGAAGAAACGTACCTACTAGGAGTTGCAAAGATGAAATTGACATTTGCAGTTTATCGCTACAATCCTGACGTAGATACTAAACCGTATATGCAGGATTACAGCTTAGAAGTGGCAGAAGGCTCTGACATGATGGTGCTCGATGCACTGATCAAGTTGAAAGAGCAAGATCCGACTTTGTCATTCCGTCGTTCATGCCGTGAAGGCGTGTGTGGTTCAGACGGCGTGAACATGAATGGTAAGAATGGTCTGGCGTGTATTACCCCAATTTCAACCTTTAAAGGTAAGAAATTAGAAATACGTCCATTACCAGGTATGCCAGTTGTTCGTGACTTAGTTGTTGATTTAACTCAGTTCTATAAGCAGTATGAGAAGATCAAGCCTTACCTCATCAATGATGAGAAACAACCTGCTCGTGAACACTTACAATCCCCTGAAGAGCGTGCTCATTTAGATGGTTTGTACGAATGTATCATGTGTGCCTGTTGTTCTACGGCTTGCCCATCATTCTGGTGGAATCCTGATAAGTTTATCGGTCCAAGCGGTCTGCTTCATGCATATCGTTTCTTGATCGACAGTCGCGATACAGCTACAGAAGAACGTTTATCTGAGCTGGACGACGCCTATAGCGTGTTCCGTTGCCATGGCATCATGAACTGCGTTGACGTTTGTCCAAAAGGTCTTAATCCGACTAAAGCAATTGGTCATATTAAGTCCATGCTGTTGAAGCGAGCAGTGTAATGCGAGAACCCGAGCTGAAACCAATAATAATATAGCTCTTGAAGAGTCACTTTCTGGTAGCAGAAGGTGACTCTTTTGCGTATGTAATGGAAGACAACGCGCCGTATATCTGGACATCTAGGGGCGGCAGAAATTATGCGTCGAAGGTAATCTCTACAGACTGCATATTTAATACTATGGCTAAGCACGTGTATAAAGTTTGAAAGGAATAGAAATGCACCAAGGCATCATGAAAGCCTGGCTCGAATCATCTCACTTAAGTGGTGCAAATTCGACCTACGTAGAAGAGATGTATGAAGCCTATCAAGAAGACCCACAGTCAGTCGCTGATGATTGGCGTGCGGTATTTGATAATCTCCCTCCTGTGAACGGTGCCTCTGTTGATGCGCCTGAAGCTGCTCACTCAAAAGTACGTGATTATTTTCGCAGTTTAGCGTTAGAAGGTCGCCATAAGAGCTCAGCTCGTGTGACGGATCCTGAAATGGATGCTAAGCAAGTTAAAGTCCTGCAATTAATTAACGCCCATCGTTTCCGTGGTCACCAAGGTGCTAATCTTGATCCCCTCGAACTGTGGAAACGTGAACCCGTAGCTGATTTAGATCCTGCTTTCCACGGCTTGACTAAAGAAGACATGGAACGTGAGTTTAATACAGGTTCTTTTGCTCATGGTGGCGAAACCATGAAGCTCGCGGATTTGGTAAAAGCGCTGAAAGCCACCTACTGTGGTTCTATCGGTGCTGAATATATGCACATTACCGATACCGATGAGAAACGCTGGATCCAACAACGTCTCGAACCTTCCTTAGGTAAAGCTAACTACGATAAAAGTGTTAAGACACGCATTCTTGAAGGCCTTAACGCCGCAGAAGGTATTGAAAAATACTTAGGTGCTAAATTCCCTGGTGCGAAACGTTTCTCGTTAGAAGGCGGTGATGCGTTAGTGCCTATGATGCGCGAAATTATTTATCGTGCAGGTGAAGCCGGTACTAAAGAAATCGTCGTCGGTATGGCTCACCGTGGTCGTCTGAACGTGTTGGTGAACGTATTAGGTAAGCGTCCAGCTGAACTGTTTGACGAGTTCGCGGGTAAGCATGCTGATACCCACGGTTCTGGTGATGTTAAGTACCACCAAGGTTTCTCCTCTGATTTTGAAACGCCGGGCGGCAATGTGCATTTAGCACTGGCCTTCAACCCATCGCACCTTGAAATCGTTAACCCTGTGGTCATTGGTTCTGTACGTGCCCGTCAAGACCGTCGCGGTTGTAAGGATGGCTTACAAGTCATGCCTATTACTATTCACGGTGACTCTGCAATTGCGGGTCAAGGGATAGTACAAGAGACATTCAACATGTCTCAAACCCGTGGCTTTAAAGTCGGCGGCAGTATTCGCATCGTAGTGAACAACCAAGTGGGTTTCACGACGTCTAACCATGCGGACACTCGTTCGACTGAATACTGTACTGACATCGCTAAGATGGTTCAGGCACCGATTTTCCACGTTAACTCTGATGATCCCGAAGCCGTTGCTTTTGTGTCGCAGTTAGCCGTTGATTATCGTAACGAGTTCAAACGTGATGTGGTGGTTGAATTGGTGTGTTATCGCCGTCATGGCCATAACGAAGCCGATGAGCCAAGTGCAACTCAGCCGCTGATGTATGCCAAGATCAAGAAACACCCAACGCCACGTAAGATTTATGCAGACAAGCTAATCGCTGAAAACGTGATCGCTGCTGATGATGTGACTGGTCTTATCAATAATTACCGTGATGCATTAGATCAAGGTGATTGTGTAGTTAAAGAATGGCGCCCAATGACGCTGCATTCTGTTGACTGGACTCCGTATATCGGTCGTGAGTGGGACGAAGCGTATCAAGCCTCTATGTCGGCTGAGCGTTTACAAAGTCTGGCTGACAAACTGAGCTATGTACCTGAAAGTCATCCATTGCAATCACGGGTTGCTAAGATTTATAGCGACCGTTTAGCGATGGCAAAAGGCGAGAAGCCACTCGATTGGGGTTTTGCAGAAACGCTGGCTTATGCCTCAATTCTGGAAGACAACAAACGTGTACGTATTACGGGTCAGGATTCTGGCCGCGGTACTTTCTTCCATCGTCATGCTGTATTGCACAATCAAAACGATGGCACGACTTACATGCCACTGCGCAATATTGCTGATGAACAAGGCCCAATTGATATTACTGACTCAGTATTATCTGAAGCCTCAGTACTGGCGTTTGAGTATGGTTATGCCACAGCAGAACCCGGCGGATTGACTATTTGGGAAGCGCAGTTTGGTGACTTTGCTAACTGTGCCCAAGTGGTAATCGATCAGTTCTTGTCATCGGGTGAGCAGAAGTGGGGCCGTTTATGTGGTCTGACTATGCTGTTACCCCATGGCTATGAAGGTCAAGGCCCTGAGCATTCAAGCGCCCGTTTAGAGCGTTTCTTGCAGATGTGTGCTAACCACAATATGCAAGTGTGTGTGCCTTCAACACCTGCACAGGTCTACCATATGTTGCGCCGCCAAGTGGTGCGTCCTATGCGTCGTCCACTTATCGTCATGTCGCCTAAGTCATTACTACGTCATCCATTAGCGGTTTCAAGCTTGGAAGAATTAGCCAATGGCAGTTTCCAAAATGTGATCGGTGAAATCGATACGTTGGAAGCAAGCAAGGTTGACCGAGTTGTCTTCTGCAGTGGTAAGGTTTACTTCGAACTGCTGGAAAAACGTCGTAAAGAAAATATCACTAACGTAGCGTTAATCCGTGTCGAACAGTTATATCCGTTCCCACATGATGAAATGATCGTTGCTTTGGCTGATTACCAACATGTGAAAGATTTTGTTTGGTGTCAGGAAGAGCCACAGAACCAAGGTGCTTGGTACTCTAGTCAACACCATTTCTGGGCCGCGGTTCCTGCAGGTGCACAGTTAACTTATGCTGGTCGTGAAGCGTCAGCTGCACCAGCGTGTGGTTACCCTGAGTTGCACACACATCAGCAAGAATCTTTAGTGAACAGTGCCCTGAAACTTACAATCACACTGTAGTAATAGACATTTTATAAAAGGATAGTTTTTCATGAGTATCGAAATCAAGGTACCCGTACTACCAGAATCTGTTGCCGATGCCACGATTGCCACTTGGCATGTGAAAGTGGGCGAGCAAGTTTCTCGTGATCAAAACCTGGTTGATATTGAAACCGATAAAGTGGTTCTTGAAGTGGTTGCGCCAGAAGATGGCCATATTGGCGAGTTTTTGTTTGAAGAAGGCGCCACTGTTCTGGGTGAACAAGTGATCGCTAAATTCATCGCCGGTGCTGTATCGGGCAAAGAAGTCACTAAAGCGCAAGCTGAAGCGGCAACGCCAGCAGCTGAAACCAGCGATGAAAGCAGTGATGCGTTAAGCCCATCTGTACGCCGTTTACTGGCTGAGCACAATGTTGATGCCAACAAAGTAAAAGGCACTGGTGTGGGTGGTCGTATTACTAAAGAAGACGTTGAAGCCTTCGTTAAGTCTACCCCTAAAGCTGCGGCGCCAGCAGCACCTGCTGTAGCTCCGTTAGCGGCTGGCCGTAGCGAGAAGCGCGTGCCAATGACACGTCTGCGTAAGACAATCGCAAACCGCTTGTTAGAAGCGAAAAACTCTACCGCTATGCTCACGACGTTTAACGAAGTGAACATGAAGCCCATCATGGATATCCGTAAGCAATACCAAGATATCTTTGAAAAGCGCCACGGTATCCGTTTAGGCTTTATGTCTTTCTACATCAAAGCCGTGACTGAAGCGCTGAAACGTTTCCCAGAAGTCAACGCGTCTATTGATGGCGATGATATCGTCTATCACAACTACTTCGACATCAGCATTGCAGTATCAACACCACGTGGTCTGGTAACACCAGTGTTACGTGACACAGATACCATGAACTTAGCTGAAATCGAAAAAGCAGTTCGTGACTTAGCCCTTAAAGGCCGTGACGGTAAGCTGACTGTGGCTGACATGACTGGCGGTAACTTCACTGTGACTAACGGTGGTGTTTTCGGTTCACTGATGTCTACACCGATCCTTAACCTGCCACAAAGTGCGATTTTAGGCATGCATGCCATTAAAGATCGCCCAATGGCAGTCAATGGTCAGGTTGAAATCCTGCCCATGATGTACCTAGCACTCTCATATGACCATCGTATTGTTGATGGCCGTGAGTCTGTTGGTTTCTTGGTTGCGATTAAAGACTTCCTAGAAGACCCAACTCGTCTGCTGCTTGATCTGTAACACAACTCGATAAGAGATTGCGCTTAAAGAAATAGCCAGACATACCCTCGTGACTGGCCCAAACGGGCCAGTTGGATTTGATTAGAAGTATACGGATAGATCATCATGAATTTGCATGAGTATCAGGCAAAATCCTTATTTGCCGAATATGGTTTACCAGTGTCAGAAGGTTTTGCATGTGATACAGCCCAAGAAGCTGTAGAAGCGGCAGGCCATATTGGCGGAAATTTATGGGTTGTTAAGTGTCAAGTACACGCAGGCGGCCGCGGTAAAGCAGGTGGCGTTAAAGTTACTGGCGATAAAGAAGAAATCAGAGCCTTTGCCGAACACTGGTTAGGCAAAAATCTGGTGACTTATCAAACTGATGAGAAAGGCCAGCCAGTTGCTAAAATTTTAGTAGAAAGCTGCACCGACATCGCTAACGAACTGTACTTAGGTGCCGTTGTTGACCGCGCGACTCGTCGCGTTGTGTTCATGGCGTCGACTGAAGGTGGCGTTGAAATTGAGAAAGTGGCAGAAGAAACGCCAGAACTCATCCATACTGCAATCATAGATCCTTTGACTGGACCACAAGGTTATCAAGCACGTGATCTTGGCTTCAAGTTAGGTTTAAACCCAACTCAAATGAAGCAGTTCACTAAGATTTTCATGGGTCTGGCGACTATGTTCGTTGATCATGATTTCGCATTGCTTGAAATCAACCCACTGGTTATTACCACTGAAGGCAACCTACACTGCCTAGACGGTAAAATCGGTATCGACGGTAACGCACTTTACCGTCAACCAAAAATCAAAGGCATGCACGATCCATCACAGGATGATGCTCGCGAAGCTCACGCTGCTAAGTTCGAGCTGAACTACGTTGCATTAGACGGTAACGTTGGCTGTATGGTGAACGGTGCAGGTCTGGCGATGGGCACTATGGATATCGTTAACTTGCACGGTGGCAAGCCAGCGAACTTCCTAGACGTAGGCGGCGGCGCGACGAAAGAACGTGTAGCAGAAGCATTCAAAATCATTCTGTCTGACAGCAATGTGAAAGCGGTTCTGGTTAACATTTTCGGCGGTATCGTACGTTGTGACATGATCGCAGAAGGTATTATCGGCGCTGTTAAAGAAGTGGGCGTTAAAGTACCTGTTGTGGTTCGTTTAGAAGGTACTAACGCTGAACTTGGCCGTGAAGTATTAGCTAAATCAGGTCTAGATATCATTGCAGCTACCAGTCTAACTGACGCGGCTGAGCAAGTAGTTAAAGCTGCGGAGGGCAAATAATGTCTGTCTTAATCAATAAAGATACCAAGGTAATTTGCCAAGGTTTCACTGGCGGTCAAGGTACATTCCACTCACAACAAGCTATCGATTACGGTACGCAAATGGTGGGCGGTGTGTCTCCTGGTAAAGGTGGTCAAACTCACTTAGGTCTTCCAGTGTTCAACACTGTGAAAGACGCTGTGGCTGCGACTGGCGCAACTGCTTCTGTGATCTATGTACCGGCTCCTTTCTGTAAAGATGCCATTCTTGAAGCTATCGACGGTGGCATCGAGCTTATCGTTTGTATCACTGAAGGCATTCCTACACTGGACATGCTGCAAGTTAAAGTGAAGCTTGAAGAAACTGGCGTTCGCATGATCGGCCCTAACTGCCCAGGTGTTATTACCCCAGGTGAATGTAAGATCGGCATTATGCCAGGTCACATCCACTTAAAAGGCAAAGTGGGCATCGTTTCTCGTTCAGGTACTCTGACTTATGAAGCGGTTAAGCAAACAACGGATGAAGGTTTCGGCCAATCTACTTGCGTAGGTATTGGTGGTGACCCAATTCCAGGTACTAGCTTCATTGATGTACTGGAAATGTTCCAAAACGATCCACAGACTGAAGCGATCGTTATGATCGGTGAAATTGGTGGTAACGCTGAGGAAGATGCGGCGGCTTTCATTAAAGCACACGTGACTAAGCCTGTTGTGTCTTATATTGCGGGTGTAACTGCACCTGCTGGTAAGCGTATGGGCCATGCTGGCGCGATTATCGCTGGCGGTAAAGGTACTGCAGAAGACAAATTTGCTGCATTAGAAGCAGCGGGCGTGACAACTGTCCGCTCGCTTGCTGATATCGGCAAAGCGCTGCGTACTCGTACAGGTTGGTAAGCTAACCTTTCGAATATAAAAGGCGCCTAAGGCGCCTTTTTTATTGGCGGTAATTTACGCCGCTAAGCGCAGTAAATCATAGGAATGGGATTGAGCTAACACCATGAAGACTAGATATTTTTGCTTCTACGGGTTAGATTGATGCTTCTCTACTACGCGCTCGTCTGTGTCATTGGCGAGGATAATGTGAGTAGAGCCATTAACCATGAGCTAAGTGCTTATGGCTTCAGTGCTGTTCTGCAAAAAATCTTGAACTCAAATTTATTTAACACGGTTGCAGTCTATCGTTGCGAGCGTATTTGTTTTATGGGGCTTATCGCATTGGGGGAGGGTAAGCAACAGAGTCGATGTTAGCCACAGTAACGGCTTAAACATCACATTTTTTTACGAGGGAAAAACTGTGAAAACACCTAAAATCATTATTTCGGAAATTGACTTAGAAAGACTAGAGCGATTATTGGAGTCACTGCCGGCAAATGCGTTTCCGGGCAAAGCGGCATTGGAGGCTGAATTAGACAGAGCCGATATTGTGCCTGCATCACAGGTGCCCGCGAATGTGGTGACCATGAATTCAGAAGTGAAGTTTAGCGTTTCATCCAGTAATGAGACTTTCTGTTTACGTTTAGTGTATCCAAAAGACGTGAACGGCGCGGGCACGATTTCTATTTTGGCGCCAGTGGGCAGCGCATTATTAGGGCTCTCTCAAGGTGATGAAATTGAATGGCCAGGTCCGGGTGGTTCTATGGTAAAAGTGCGTATTGAAGAAATCCTGTATCAGCCTGAACGCAGTGGTGATTTCCACCGTTAAGCTTGAGGTATTGGCGTAGTGTCGTTGACGTTACGCCAGTGCACTTTAAGCGAACCATTGGTTGATTTTTAAGTGCCATTTTTGAAGGAGCAAAGATGATAACCCAAACTGAACGGTTAATTATTCGACCATTTACTGAGCAAGATTGTGAAGCGCTTTATTTGATGAACAGTAATTCTGCGATGCTGAAATACATTCCCACCGCGGCATTTACAGCTCGCGAGCAGGCGGTTGAGTTGTTTCACAAAGTGATCCAAGTCGATTATCAGCAACATGGTTTTGGTCGTTGGGCGGTAGAGCATAAAGCCGATAAGCGGGTGATTGGTTTTTGTGGTCCGAAATTTATTCCAGAATTCAGTGAAGTCGAACTGGGTTATCGTTATTTCCCTGAGTATTGGGGAACAGGAATTGGTACTGAGGCCGCATTTGCTGCATTAGCCGAATTTAAACGTTTTGGCATTGATCAGACGATTGCACTTATCTTAGCAGGGAATCTCGGTTCTGAAGGCGTGGCTAAGCGTGTGGGCATGCATTGGCGTGAGCAAAATGAGTTTATGGGCCATAAAGTGAATATCTACGCCAAGGTGTTATAGCGGTTTGCCCGTAAACATCATCCAATAAAAAAACCAGCCTTAGGCTGGTTTTTTGCTTAATTCTTTATAAACACAATGACCGACTTAGGCGTCGTTATGCTCACAGGTATCGTTGGTGCAAGTGCCGTACAAATATAAGCTGTGATTAGTCAGCTTAATATTGTGTTTCATGGCAATTTCATCTTGACGACGTTCGATGACTTCATCTGAAAACTCAATCACTTTGCCACACGATAGGCAAACTAAGTGATCATGATGATGCTGAGTCGATAGTTCGAAAACGGCTTTACCGCTCTCAAAATGATGGCGACTGACAATACCTGCATCATCAAATTGGTTTAACACACGGTAGACGGTGGCTAGACCAATTTCTTCACCGATATCGAGCAGCTTCTTGTACAAATCTTCTGCACTGATATGTTGGTTTTCAGGTCCTTGCATCAGTTCTAGGATCTTGACTCGTGGCAGGGTAATTTTCAAACCCGCTTTTTTTAGCGCTTGATTTCCATCTGTCATTGCTAATCTCTTGATTGCAGAACCAATAGGTTCATCCGTGGATAGTGTTTGCCATTATAGGTGCTCAGGTTGAAAACTTAAACCTTTGTTCTGGCTTTCTAGGGCGATATGCAGATAAATTGTGTCAATAGGCGTTAAATCACAATATTTTGCGGCAATTCAAGCATAGTTTTTGTATGGTTATACCAAGGAATAATATTCACGGCTGCCAAAGTCAGTGAGAATAATTCAAATAAATAAAATAATAAGGAATCGGCATGTACCAGCAAATTGTGGTGTTAACCGGCGCAGGGATCTCTGCTGAGTCGGGTTTACGCACCTTTCGCGATCAAGATGGTCTGTGGGAAGAGCATCATATTGAAGACGTTGCTACACCAGAAGGTTATGAGCGTGATGCTGAATTGGTAGAGCGATTTTACAATAGTCGTTGGTTGCAACTGCACAGTGGCACGGTTGAACCCAATGCAGCGCATGTGGCCTTGGCAAAGTTGGAAGCGGACTTTAAAGGTCAATTACTTATCATCACACAAAATATTGATGATCTGCATGAGCGTGCGGGCTCGCGCCGCTTATTGCATATGCACGGTGAATTATCCAAAGGCCGTTGTCCGCGCTCACGTCAGACCTTTATTTTACGTGAGCCCTTTGGTGCCGATAATTGCTGTACTTGTTGTATTCCGGCTCAGCGATTACGCCCCCATGTGGTGTGGTTTGGTGAAATGCCCTTAGGGATGGATCGAATTCACGATGCGCTCGATAACTGCGACTTGTTTATTGCCATTGGCACCTCTGGCACTGTGTATCCTGCCGCTGGCTTTGTGGATACAGCTAACCATCATGGTGCTCAAACAGTAGAAGTGAATATGATGGCACCCGATAGACACAGTCAGTTTCAATATCACCTCACAGGAAAAGCGGGGGAGTTAGTGCCTCAGTTGGTTGATACCATTTTAGCGGGTCGAGTGATTGGCAGTGAGTCGAACACATGAGCGAAAAAGTTGCGATTATAATGCGTGGCTTACCGGGCAGTGGTAAGTCACATTGGGTTGAAGCTTACATTCTTTCCCTTCCTTTAGAAAAAGCCATTGGCGTGCGGCAACGTGGCGTATTTTCGACTGATAGTTTTTTCTACCATGAAGATGAATACCGTTTCGATGCCAAGAAATTACCTGAGTTTCATCAATGTAATTTGACGGGGTTTATTCAGGCACTTTCTTCAAGCGAGCCTGTGGTGATTTGTGATAATACCAATCTGTGCCACTGGGAATACATGGCCTATGAAGCGGCGGCAAAAGCCTTAGGTTATCAAGTTAGAATTGTGCTTGTGGGTGAACCAAGCAGTCTGGCTCATCAGCAGGAATGCGCGAAACGCAATCGCCACGGCGTTCCTTTGGCACAAATTCAGCGGATGGCGAAGGTATTTGAAGATTTTTAATTTCAGGTACTTACTTATGTTGAGTGTTGTGGTCTGTAGCAATCAATTTTAAGTATGGGTCCCGCAGTGTTTTCGTCCTGTCATAAGTCTGTTGTACTCTGTTTCAACGTTCTGCTTTGTCTATGTGTATGGCTCGTACATTCGCCTTGTTTATTTGACTGTGCACTTTAAGCTTGATCCCAAAGACAGTTTATCCACATAAGTCTGCGTATAATGCGCTAACTTGTGTGGCATTGAAGGGTCAATGCAAGATTGCTGCTGGCTTGATCGAGACCATTGAGCACAAGCGGACGTTTATCAGAGGAAAGAGCCATGCTCATTAAAATTTTACTAACAGTCTTAGTCATTGCTGGCGCTTGGTTTTTACTGGTGAAACGCAAGCGTCAGATTGAACCTCTGGCAGTTAATCTCAGTTCAAAGCGTTTTAGTGAACCGCTGTGGCGCCGATACCTGTTGACGGGTGTGTTTGTGGTGATTGGATTTAGCCTACTGAGTTACAGTGTTTGGTATTGGCGCGATCAGCATAGAATTGTCACTGTGAGAATTGTGTCACCGAATGCCGACAATAACGGCGAGTATCGTGTGCGAAAAGGGGATATATCAGACTCGAAAATGGTCACTATCGATGGCATCCATATTCGCTTTTCGACCCAAGAACGGTTGGCAATTATCGAAACCGATTAAGGCATATTTATTTTACTAAATTACCTTGCACGCCTTTTCATTGCCAACTTATGCGGTAAACTAGCGACAATTTTTTAGCCTGCACTTAAGTGGAATCGTTAACTTAAGTTTTTTTTCAGGAGGACAAATGATTACTGCTTATGTCTATGATAATCGTCACCTTACTGTGACAGAGCTCGGCATACTGGACAGTATTCCCGCGTCGACCATTTGGTTAGATCTGTATAAACCCGATGATGAGGAGCGAGAGTGGTTAAGTCATTTTTCTGTTGAAGAAGTGCCTGACGAAGAAGATATCAATGAAATTGAGGCCTCGGCACGTTTTTATCAAAACAGTGACGGCTTGCATATTAATTCGTTATTCCCACAGCGTGTCGGCCAAGATGTGCGCGGCGTTAACGTTTCCTTCAACCTTCGTAGCAATTTTTTACTGACAATTCGTGAAGAAGACGTAGGTCTTATCCGTTTACTGCGTAACTACTTGCGTTTGGGACGGTTAGAAGTATCGACACCGCAGGAATTGTTTCTCGAATTATTCAATCTGAAAGTGGATTATCTATCTGACTTAATTGAAGACGTTTACACTGTACTTGAAAATGTCGGTGAGCAAGTATTTGATAACGACGAACTTGACGATGTATTTAAACTCATCACTCTGCAAGAAGACTCTAATGGTAAAATCCGATTAAGTTTGCTCGATACTCAGCGTTCACTGCGTTATATGCAGCGTTATTATCGTGGCCAGTTATCCGATGAACATTTAAAGGACTTGCGGGAAATGTTGTCGGATATCGAGTCGCTGATGCCCCACAGTCAGTTTATTTTCGATAAGTTAAACTTTCTGCTCGATGCGGCCATGGGTTTCAGTGGTCTGCAGCAGAACAAAATCATCAAAATCTTCTCGGTTGCCGCTGTGGTGTTTCTACCACCGACCTTGATTGCCAGTAGTTATGGGATGAACTTTGCCAGCATGCCTGAGCTTGAGTGGCAATACGGTTACCCTATGGCGATTGTGATGATGTTAGCCAGTGCCGCAGGTACTTACTTCTTCTTTAAACGTAAGCATTGGTTATAAGTCAGCCGCTAGCTGTGTTGGTTTTCTCGAATTAAAAATAAGGGGCGAATGCAATATTCGCCCCTTATTGTTATCACTGCCATTTAACTACGTTCATTCAATGAGTGAGACTCGATGACTTTGCTTAAATGAGTGAAGCTCGTTAGACATAATCGTTAAACCAGTTTCTTAATCAACTACTTACGACTATCGCCGCCAAAGTAGTAACTCACTCGCTCGCGTGGATTCAAATATTCGTGGACTTTTTCAGGAAGCGCCGCAGGTGGTAAGCAACGCACTATGCTGATCCCTTCAATCTCTAAATCAACGATAGGCGCTTGGTCTTTAGGAACTAAGGCATCGTAAACCAATATTTTTGGACATAGCAGTTTAGTTAAGTTAACCGACATCACCATGGCATATTGACCGCTGGATAATTCCACCACACTGCCGGGGGGATAAATGCCCAGCATCTTGATCATCTTGCCAATATACTCTTGATTTAGCTTAGTTTTGTATTGCTTATACAAATGCCCCAGTGCGGCGTAGGGCATTCTGGCTTTGCCCTGTTGGCTTGGGTAACACAAGGAGTCATATTCGTTCACTACCGCAATCAGTTGCGATACCTTATCGAGAGCCTCTTCCTTTAGGCCTTTGGGATAACCACTGCCATCGAGAAACTCGTGGTGATTGGTGATTGCAGGTAAGGCTGCTTGGGGAAAATTATCGGCTAATTTGAGCAGTTCAATCCCAAGTAATGGATGCTGTTTGATAAAATTAAGCTCAGGTGCTGACCAAGGTGTCGATTTTTTTAGAATTTGTGGTGGGATTTTTAATTTACCCACGTCGTGGAACAGGGCACTGAGACCGACCGTTTCGATTTCACTTCTATCCCATTCCATTTCTTTGGCGATCAGCATAGAGAGGATCGCAACATTCAAGGAGTGGTAGTAAATGCTTTCATCCTGCTTAGCATCACTCATCAAATGCAGCACTAAGTTATCTGAGTTGAGCAGCTGTTCGACTATTGTGTGCACCAAATCTTTGGCGTCATCGACCGCATTTAAGGGGCGATTACGTAGCTTAGAGATGAGGCTGCGCATCATGGCTACTGAGCGGGTAAAATTTTGCTCAGTTTTATTAATGTCACGGCGTAATTTTTTTTGTACTTCGATTTGCTCAGCCTTGTATTGATCCATGTCGTTTTTAAGCACATTGATTTCAGCACTTGGCGGCAATTTGATAGGGTTGACCGCATCAGCATGTATCGGGGCGACGTCGCTGCGTTCTAAATCGACGATGACATGTTCGATGCCCAGATTTTTAATCAACTCGATTTGCGCAGCTTGTTTAATATGAAAGCTACTGAATAAAAAGGGATGATCTTTCCAAGCCACGGGCAAACGCACAAAGTTGCCGACTTGAAGTTGATGGACTGAAACTTTACAGCTTTTTTTCATATTCTTGTTATCGTGAAGCGTAATGTGGGTTATTTTATCTCAATGATGCTGCTTTACAATTACTTAACTAACATGTCAGCATAGTAAGCCTAGAAAGTAGCCACTCCATTGAGGAAGTATGGACTTTATTGAAGTATACCCTAATGCGTTGCCGAATGACTTGTGTGACCGTCTCATTCTGGCATTTGAGCAACATGCTGGCGTTGTTGATGGACATACGGGCAATGGCGTCGATTTGGAGAAGAAGATCAGCCGCGATTTGACCTTAGATAGTTTCGTCGACCTGCAACCCATCAGAAACGAACTCTTAGGTTATACCTTAAAGGGCGCGGTAGATTATTTCACAAAGTATTCAATGGCATTAATGGGGGCGGTGTCAGTGTCAGTGAGTGATGAGCAGGGCCAACCTGTAACGCTAACTCCGACTAATTTTGCGACGCTGGGTGCGCCTAGGGCCGATGGCTTAGTGAAGTATTTGTATCGCAGTGGCAGTATTAATATTCAAAAGTATCAGCAAAATAAAGGCGGTTATCCCCATTGGCATTCGGAGCAATTCCCGCAGAATGGCCACAATGAAGCTCTGCATCGCGTCGTGCTCTATATGTTTTATTTAAATGATGTGGAAGAGGGCGGCGAAACCGAATTTTATTATCAACAGCGTAAAATCTCCCCCAAAAAAGGCACTATGGTGATAGCGCCTGCGGGATTTACTCATTCACATCGGGGAAATAAACCTGTGAGTGGTGACAAATATATTGCCACTTCTTGGATCATGTTTAATCGAGCCGAACAGCTATATGCGGTGATTGCCTGATAGTATCCCAGTTTCTTACACTGGGATACGGATCCTAAAGAGCGCCCCTTCTAAGCGACTTTCTTCAATTTTTAAGCTGCCACCGTAGCTGTGAACGATTTCATCACAGACAGCTAATCCGATCCCTTGCCCTGGGGACTGGGTATCGGCTCGCACGCCACGTTGGATAATCTTCTGTCTTAAGCTTTCTTCAACACCTGGGCCATCATCTTCAACAATGAGTTCAAACTCACCTTGTGAGTTAATTTTAGCCGATACATGCACTTGGCTGATACACAGGCGGAAAGCATTTTCCATAAGGTTGCCACACAGCTCCATTAAGTCACCCTTGTTGCCGGGGAACATCAAAGAGGGGGATATGTTGGCCGAGAACTGAACTTGTTTTTCTCGATAAATTTTAAACAACATTTGTGCTAATTGATCGACTAAGGGCGCAATAACAGTTTGTTCTTGCTTCAGGCCTTGGCGACCCAACATAGCCCGTTTTAATTGGTATTTGACCAGCTGATCCATCTGGCTGACTTGTTCCATGATCTTTTCGCTCGCCGATTGTTTACTCAAACTGGCGTCATCTGTAATGGCATGCACGGCGGCTAAGCGGGTTTTAAGACTGTGTGCCAAGTCATTCATAGCATTTTGATAGCGCTGTTGTTGGGCACTCGATTGTTGCAACATCTGGTTGAGTGCTTGCGTTACGCCTTCAAGTTCAACAGGATAGCCCTCAGAAAGTGATTTACTCTTACCTTGGTTAATTGATTGCAGTTCATTTTGCATCCGTACCAAGGGACGCATGCCCCAATAGGCGGCGCTGACCAATAGAATTAAGGCTAAGGCCAATACCATGGCTAAACGAATATAAGTACGTTTACTGAATTTACTGTATTCCTGCTCCAGTTTGGCGGCATCTTTCATGACGAGGAGGTTGTAATGCACACTGGCAATTTCTACCGCGAGCAAATAGACGAAATATCCTCTGTCGTCAGCCATGGTGAGGTAGTAGGGCGGGGAGTCGTTACGGATTTCGTTAAAACGCTCACAGGTATCAAATAAGCCACGATCTACTGCGAGGGATGAGGTCCAAACCTGCTTAAATTTGTCATCGCAGCTCGCTATCACATAACGCTCTTGTTTATTATTTTCTTCCAGCCAAGCACTGGTATCGGGGATAAGATCGTGCTCCCGTAATTCGGCGGCGACTTGGGGAATTTCGGCAATGAGTTGGGCCGTTTCTTCGTTATAACTATTTTGCGCATGCAGAATATTAACCATCCATGCGAGACCAAAACCCACTAAGGTAATAATTGATAGCGAGGTGAGAAACATCCGTGTCAGCAGACGTTTCTTGAATTTTAATCTTAATTGCATGGCAGGTTAAATTTATATCCTTGGCCGCGGATGGTCACTATGGGGTTATCTATACCATCGCGGGTCAGTTTTTTACGCAGGCGGCTGACCATGACTTCAATCGTATTGGGATCGCCTTCCTTATCACCATAAATCACATCGAGTAAACGTTGCTTGGCGACAACCTCATGACAATGGCGCATCAAATATTCGAGGATTAAATATTCAAAGGCAGTGACCTCCATGACTTCGTCACCCAGAGTGACTTGTTTGGCGGCGAGATCGAGTTTCAATTCTCCACTGCAAATCACGGGTTTAACAAAACCTGCGCTACGGCGCACTAAGGCATCAAGCCTTGCGACAAGCTCTTCTTTTTGAAAGGGTTTCACTAAATAGTCATCGGCTCCGGCGTTTAGGCCTTCAACTTTATCCTGCCAATTAACTCGTGCCGTGAGAATTAATATCGGTGCTTTAAGACCCGCTTCACGGAGTTGTTGAATTAAGCTAATACCATCTTGATCGGGTAGCCCTAAATCGACAATGGCGACATCGATGGGATAATTAGTGGCTTGATAAAAACCTTCTTTGGCAGTCAGTGCCACTTGAACTTGATTGCCGAGATCGCTTAATTGCACTTTTAAGTGGTGGGATAAAATAGGATCGTCTTCAACAACCAAAATTCTCATAATATAATGCCTTAAAGTGTATGAGCTAAAGCTTTAGCAAACTAGTCTACGCAAAATCACACTGATAACCAAATAGAGGATCAGCATATCTTAGTTGAACTTAACCTTTGCTGACCGAGTTGAACTTGTGGTCAAAATAAGTACTAATTAATTGTTGAATAAGACGGTTTTGCCGTTAAAGTGTTAACGTATCGGGGAATTTCCCCAAGGCGATTTTTGTTTTCTGATCCGCAAAATGCCGTTGCCACACATAATCGCGCCTAAGGTAAATAACATCACCGCCATCATGATAAAAGACAATCTCAACCAAGGCATTTCTTGCGCTAATCGCAGATGTACCGCTTCAATGGTTGTGACGCCCCATACGGCAAAGACACTTATAAATAATAAAATTTGTAATAAACGAAGTAAGTAAACTGAGTTAAAAAATAAGACCAAAGGCGCAAGTGCAAAAGGAATAGCAAAGTTAATTTGTTCGTAACGTACGAAGTGGGCACTCAATAACCAGCATGCAATCAGGATCCAAAGACTTCTCCACCACATTTATACCCCTCCCATTAAACGTATTAAAATAGTAAACATAATGTATCTAAAAACAAACTTCCGTACTATTGGCATGTTCACATTTTGCTAACAATAGACATGTTAACTGTATTGCGTTCAAACAAAAACGCCCAACACTTAAGCTGGGCGTCATTTTGGTCTTCCTGAGGTTTAGTTTGATTTATCTAAATGATGAACTTGTTCATCAAAACTTCTAGCAACCTTACCCGCTTGAGTGTTGTTAAACACTTGCTCGTTAAATTCGCCCTCTGATTTAGCAATAATTACAGTTGCTACGCAATCACCAGTGACGTTTACAGCAGTACGTACCATGTCGAGTAAGCGATCGACACCGATAATCAGGGCAATCCCTTCCACTGGCAAGCCAACTTGATTTAACACCATGGCCAGCATGATAAGTCCGACACCTGGAACGCCCGCGGTACCAATTGATGCTAACGTGGCAGTCACAACGACAACGGCATAATCGGTTAGTGAGAGCTCAATGCCAAAAACCTGCGCAATAAACACAGTGGCAACACCTTGCATGATTGCTGTGCCATCCATGTTAATGGTAGCGCCTAACGGTAGCGTAAAAGCGGCGATTTTATTATCGACACCTAATCTATGTTCAGACGCTTCTATGGTAATGGGTAAAGTGGCATTTGAACTGGCGGTTGAAAAAGCAAACAACTGCACATCACGCATTTTACGAATGAATATTAAGGGGTTGAGGCCTGAGAAAAGTTTTAAAAGGATTGGATAAACGATAAACGCATGGACCAGTAATACACCTAAGACCACGAAGAAATATTTCACCACACTACCAAAGGTCTCTAAACCGAGTGTTAATGCAAGTTTTGCCATCAGCGCAAATACACCATAGGGCGCGAGTTGCATGATCAGTGTCACGACACGCATGATGACTTCATTTAAATCTTCAAACAACGCCGCAATACGTTTGCCGCGCTCACCAATATGAGCAATAGCAAAGCCAAAAATCACCGCAAAAATAATAATTTGCAGCATATTACCTTCGCTCAATGCCTGCATCGGATTAGTGGGCACTATGTTTATCAGCACATCAGCAAGACTTGGGGCTTCTTTTGCGACGTACTCCATTTTTTCTGACGCCAGTGAGGCGTTTCCAGGATGTATAAGGACTGCGCTGACAATCGCAATCACTAAGGCAATGGCGGTTGTGAATAAATAGAAGGCGAGGGTTTTCCCCCCTAAGCGGCCTAATTTTGAAGGTTCACTCAGTGAGCAAGTTCCGCAAACTAATGAAATAAAGACTAAAGGAACGACTAACATTTTTAAGCTGGAGATGAAGATAGTACCGATAACATGCAAGAAACCTTCAGTAATATAATCTTTTACTATATCACTTTCTGGAAAGGCATTGCGGAGAATGAGGCCTAAAGCAATACCTGTTCCCATACCGATCAGAATTTTACTTGTAAGGCCTAGTTTATTTTTTATAGAAATTGCCATAGAGAGTCCTGTGTGTTTTTTATACATTCTATTTTTTGGCGCTCACAAGACTAGCAAGAAAATCGTGAAGATGAAATGACAATTAATGTTAAAGTATTTATCAGATTTGCGAAATAAAATAAGATAGTTATGGGAAAGTTGCGTGAAAATTGTGTAATGTTAGCCTATAAGTAATAAGCGTCTCGCTTAGGTATTATCATCAGAGTAACAGGGAGCCTGACAATGAAGTCAGCGTATAAGGTTTTTCTCGCAGGATTGTGTTCGCTTTTATTATTAGCATGTGGTGGTGGAGGCAGTATCTCTGATGATGGTTCCGGTACTCCGCCATCTGATAAATTTGTTGTTAAATTAGAATTAGTTAATTCAGATGGACAGGCAATAACAGATATTTCGAATGCTATCCCTGGAAAGTTGAATGCGACTTTAACTAAGAATGCGAGTGCTCTTGCTGGTGCGCGAATAGTCTTCAGTATAGATGGACAAGGAGCTCTAACTCCAGATAGTGGTGTCACTAATGCAGATGGTAAAGTGTTTATTAATGTCTTACCTGGAAACAAATTAGGTTCAGGTAAAATTACCGCCACTTACACATCTGCAAGTGGAAGCACAGTTACTGCCGATATTTCTTTCAATACCCAAGGCGATGGTGGTGATGCAGGTGATGGTCCTCAAGTGAGCCTGAAATTGACAGATATTGCTGGAAATTCAATTGATAGCATCACGTCGACAACACCTGGTGTATTAACGGCAACCGTTATAGGTTTGACTAAAGCTGCGATTGTTACCTTCGATACCACTATTGGAGATTTACCCGTCAAGACGGCCATCACAGATGCCAATGGTAAAGCAAGCGTTAACTTATATGCGGGAAGTACGCCTGGTGCTGGTACTGCAAAAGCATCATTAAATACTGGTGAAAACGGCGAACAGGTTTTTGTTGTTGGCGCTACCAACGTGTTAATGGGCAGCGGTTCTCCTTTCATCTCGGGTAAGGCTGATGTGAGTGCATTAACGCTTTCCGCTGGTGGTACTGCGACAATTTCAATTTTATTGCAAGATGATAAAGGTAATCCTTTCACTGAACCTGTAGATGTTCGTTTTGCTTCAACTTGTTCGAATAAAGCTACACCAGAAGCGATAATTAGCAGCCCCGTTACTGCCGTTGGCGGACAAGCAACGAGTACTTATCTTGCCAAAGGGTGTGCTGGTGTTGACAATATTACGGTGACCGCGGATGTGGGTGGTAAAAATCTGTCAGCTACAGGTAGCATCACAGTGATGTCGGCGAGTGCAGGGAGTGTCGTATTTGTTGATGCAATACCTGAAAATATTGGTATTAAAGGAACCGGAAGTGATGAAGCCTCCACATTACGTTTCAGAGTGTTAGATACCAATGGTAATCCTGTCGCAAATAAAAGTGTTAGTTTTAAATTAAATAATGACTCAGCAGGTTTAACATTAACACCTGATATTGCTACTTCAAATAATTTAGGTTACGTACAGACGGTCGTTAATTCTGGTACTGTGGCTGCAACTGTCAGAGTCACTGCAACGATAAATGGAACTAACCCAATAATTTCAAGCCAATC
Source organism: Shewanella sp. SW32 (assembly GCF_025653365.1). Taxonomy (NCBI): domain Bacteria; kingdom Pseudomonadati; phylum Pseudomonadota; class Gammaproteobacteria; order Alteromonadales; family Shewanellaceae; genus Shewanella; species Shewanella sp. SW32. The sequence goes on from NZ_JAKKSJ010000010.1 coordinate 47,425, forward strand.
GAATGTGTTAGTTGTTTCAACGGGTAAACCGGATCAAGACAGTTTTTCTCTATCTGCGTCAGTGTTCAACGTTGAAGGTTGGAATTATGATGGTGCCAAGGTCACTATTACGGCTCGCTTAGCCGATGCCTTTAATAACCCTGTACCTAATGGAACAGCAGTGGTATTTACGGCTGAAGGCGGTTCGATAGAAAGTTCTTGTCAAACTCAAAAAGGGGTTTGTTCCGTTATTTGGACAAGTCAGCAACCCCGCCCTGTGGGTGTGAATGGCAATGGACCATTTTTTGATATAAATGGTAATCAGACTCAGGACCCCAATGCGCATTTGAAATCTGAAACTAATCTTGCTGGTGCATTATATAATGGTAACTATTTCGGTCAGCCTTATGGTGGCCGAGTAACGATTACTGCAACTGCAATCGGCGAAGAATCCTTTGCTGACTTAAATAGTAATAATATTCTTGACACTGATAGTGAGTTTAGTTTATTCGCTGGAACAGCTACGAACTGTGGTCGTGATAATAGTGGTGATTGTTATGATCTTACTGAGGCATTTGTTGATCACAATGAAGATGGTTTATACACGCCTGCTTATCCAAAGAATGGTTCAACAGATGCATCAGGTGATCGAGAAACTTTCATTGATTTCATTGATCCGGTAAGTCCAACTGGACAAGGAGTCTTTAATGTAGCGGATGGTGAGTACAGTGGTGTTCTATGTGATGACTCAGCTGCCTCATTAGTCAAATGTAGTCCTCAAGCATCAATTTCTGTTCGCCGTTCATTAGTGTTAGTAATGTCGGGGAGTGTTGCGATAGCAACCCGTATAGAAAATGTTCTGATACAAGATAAAGCCGCCGGCAATCAACAGATTGATATAGGAATTAAAGGGACAGCTTTTGTAGCTTTTACTATTTCAGATATCAATAATCAGCAAATGCCAGCAGGCTCCGTTATTAATGTTAAAGCGTCAGGGGCTACAGTAACTAGCTCAACAAGTATTATTTGGCCAAGTACAAATTATAATGGTGGTCGTGAAGTTGACGTTAGTTTAAAAGGTGGTGATGAACCTGATTCTGGGAATTTAATTGTCACCGTTACTACACCAGGTATAAAAGGTGATAATGGGGATATCGCTGGAACGACAACCGAAGTTTTAAATATTCCAATTGTCGTGAATTAGTCTTTCGTTAGTTTGTAAAACAAGGTGCCAACGGCACCTTGTTTTATATAAAAGCTAAATATCTGCCTAATTAACGCTGGAACTGATACACGCTACCTAGTTTCATAATCTGTGTCAGTTCATCCAGAGCTGTTCGAGATTCGATGATTAGCTGAGGGTCTGCAAGATCTTGGGTGGTTAATCTGTCTCGATAATGTTTGTCTACCCAAAGGTTTAAACGAGTAAATAAAGCATCATTCATCAGAGTGTGTTGATTTACCGCTTCGACTTCCACTTCATTCATGGCGACACGTAAACGAAGACAGGCAGGGCCGCCACCGTTTTGCATGCTTTGTTTTACGTCGAAATAAAGCACTTGCTTAATCGGCGTGTTTAACGTGAGTAATTCGTTCAAATAGGCAAATACCGCGGGATTTTCTTGGCAATCTGTTGGGGCAATAATCGCCATTTCACCGGATGGCAACGTAATAATTTGAGTATTGAATAAATAACTTTTGACTGCGTCGTTAATTGCTACTTTCGCAGTGGGCACTTCAATGAAATACAGCTCAGTGTCGAGTTTACGTTTAATTTCATCGATCTTATTCTGGGTATTTAAGAAGGCTTGTTCGTGGTAGAACAGGACATTTTGATTACCTACTGCGATAACATCGTTATGGAATACACCTTGATCAATTACATCAGGATTCTGTTGGATGAAGACGCAATTATCGTCTTCCAGCTGATGTAAGCGTGCGACTGCCATCGACGCTTCTAAGGTTTGTCTTGCAGGATATTTTTGCGGTTTAGGGGCATTGGGATTAGTGGCTTCTTGTCCATAAACAAACAGCTCAACACCAGCATGGCCGTATTCATTGCAGAGACGAGTGTGGTTTGCGGCACCTTCATCACCGAAGCTATTATGCTCAGGTAAGTGACTATGGTGATGAAAATAGTGGGGATCACTGAAAGTTGCTGTTAATATGCGCCCCGTTGTCAAAGGCTCGATGCTGCGATGTAGTTTATCGACTAAATTTGCTGGGGTGAAATGCAGTTTGCCGTCACGTGTATCTGCACTTGGTGAGACTGTAGCGGCATTGGCTGTCCACATACTGGAAGCACTGCAACAGGCATTAAGTAATATGGGCGCTTCTTTTGCCGCTTGTTTTAATACATTAGCATCAGAGCCAGAAAATCCAATTCGGCGCAATGTATAGAGGTCTGGGCGCTCTTGAGGAGCTAATATTCCTTGAACCATGCCCATATCGGCTAGTGCTTTGGCTTTTTGGAGTCCTTGTTTTGCAGCAGCTTTGGGGTTGGAAACTAAGGCGGCATTGCTGAGAGAGGCGACATTGCCAAAAGACAACCCTGCGTAATTGTGTGTTGGTCCAACGAGTCCATCAAAATTCGCTTCAAAGTGCTTCATTGCTTATCCTTGTGATAGGGAAAGTTATTATTTGTTCATATGGTCCCTGAGGGAACCCAGTATACTGAAGCTTTTCGAGTGCACAAGCGGACGGTTTTGTGCTCAAAGCGACTTTTTCACGATAAATGCATAACTATTTCTTGCTTGCTGGCAAATAATGAAATATTAGTTTTTAATTACGCATATTATATTTTTACATTTTTTCAACTTTGATTAAAAAGTGACTCGCTGGTACATATAAAAGAGGGATTAACTTGAAACTATCAGTACAACCCTCTATATATGGTGCCAATTTCCACCTTCTTGAGATTTTTTGGCGCAAATTAAACTATGGGTAAATCGCTAGTTATTGTCGAATCACCGGCCAAAGCTAAGACTATTAATAAATATCTTGGCAAAGAATTCATCGTTAAATCGAGCGTAGGTCACATCCGTGATCTGCCGACATCATCGACTTCAGAAGGCAATGAAAAGGTTAAATCCGCTGCCGAAGTTAAGAAGATGTCGCCAGAAGAAAAAGCTCAATATAAAAAGGTGAAAGATCAGCAAGCGCTAGTGTCTCGTATGGGCGTAAACCCTGAAAAGGGCTGGGCGGCTAAGTACCAAATTTTGCCGGGTAAAGAAAAAGTCGTTAAAGAGTTACAGGCACTTGCCGATTCTGCTGACCAAATCTATCTCGCAACCGACTTAGACCGTGAGGGAGAAGCTATCGCCTGGCATTTGCAAGAGGTGATTGGTGGTGATCCTTCACGGTATCAACGTGTTGTTTTCAACGAAATTACTAAGTCTGCGATTCAAGATGCTTTTAGTAAACCGTCGACACTCGACACTAACATGGTTAATGCCCAACAAGCGCGCCGCTTCTTAGACAGAGTTGTCGGTTTTATGGTGTCGCCTCTGCTGTGGAAAAAAGTCGCTCGTGGTTTATCCGCTGGGCGAGTGCAGTCGGTTGCCGTGCGTTTAGTGGTCGAACGCGAAAGCGAAATCAAAGCCTTTGTGCCTGAAGAATTTTGGGATGTACACGCAGAGCTCAATACGCCCGCTCAAGAAGCTTTGCGGATGGAAGTGGTTAAGCATCTAGATGCTGCCTTTAATCCTATCAATGAACAGCAAGCGATGGCTGCGGTTCAAGCATTATCTGCGGCAAGTTTTACTGTGCTGGCCCGCGAAGATAAAGCGACTCAAAGTAAACCATCGGCTCCTTTTATTACGTCGACACTGCAACAGGCCGCGAGTACACGTTTAGGTTTTGGTGTAAAGAAGACCATGATGATGGCGCAGCGACTTTACGAAGCTGGTCATATCACTTATATGCGTACCGACTCGACCAATTTGAGTCAAGAAGCCGTTGAAAACTTGCGCGATATGATTGCCAAAGAATTTGGTGATAAGTATCTACCCGCCGAACCGATTCGATACGGATCAAAAGAAGGCGCACAAGAAGCTCACGAAGCGATTCGTCCATCGAACGTTCAAGTGCAAGCAGCGACCTTATCTGACATGGAACGTGACGCTCAGCGCTTATATGAGCTTATTTGGCGCCAGTTTGTCTCATGTCAAATGACACCTGCACAATATGATGCCACTAAGTTGACCGTGAAAGCGGGTGACTATGAGCTCAAGGCTACTGGACGTACTTTACGTTTTGATGGTTGGACTCGCGTGCAAACAGCACTCAAGAAGAAAAACGAAGAAGACAATACGTTGCCATTTGTGGCACAAGGCGATGTATTAGCATTAAAAGAATTGCAGCCTAAACAACATTTTACTAAGCCGCCAGCACGATACAGCGAAGCTTCTTTAGTAAAAGAATTAGAAAAACGCGGCATTGGCCGCCCATCAACCTACGCAACCATCATTTCAACGATTCAAGATCGTGGTTATGTAAAAGTCGAAAATCGTCGTTTCTATGCCGAAAAAATGGGTGAAATTGTCAGCGAACGATTGGTGAGCAGTTTTGCTGATTTGATGAGCTATGACTTTACCGCCAGCATGGAGCAAACATTAGATGATGTGGCTCGGGGCGAGTTAGACTGGAAAAAAGTACTTGATGGTTTCTATGCTGACTTTACTAAGCAATTAGAAAAAGCAGAGCTGGATCCTGAAGAAGGTGGTATGCGTCTTAACCAAATGGTGATGACGGATATCAAGTGCCCAACTTGTGGTCGTCCTATGGGGATCCGCACTGGAACGACAGGTGTTTTCCTTGGTTGCTCTGGTTATGAATTACCCCCTAAAGAACGCTGTAAAACGACGATGAACCTCACGCCCGGCGTTGAGGCGATTAGCGAAAACAGTGAAGATGCCGAAACAGATGCACTGCGTGCGAAGCACCGTTGTAGTATTTGCGGCACGGCAATGGACAGTTACCTGATCGATGAGAAGCGTAAGTTACACGTCTGCGGTAACAATCCAATCTGTGAAGGCTATGAAGTCGAAGAAGGTCAATTCAAGATCAAAGGCTATGAAGGTCCACTGATTGAGTGTGATCGCTGTGGTCACGATATGGAACTGAAAAATGGTCGTTTTGGTAAGTACTTTGGCTGTACCAATGAGGAATGTAAAAATACTCGTAAACTGTTGAAAAATGGTGAGGCGGCGCCGCCAAAAGAAGATCCAATTTATTTACCCGAACTGAAATGCAGTAAATCGGATGCCCATTTCGTATTACGTGATGGTGCTGCGGGTATCTTCTTAGCGGCCAGTACTTTCCCTAAATCACGTGAAACCCGTGCGCCTCTGGTTGAGGAACTGGTTCAATACCGTGAGCTGCTATGGCCTAAGTATCAGTATTTAGCGGATGCGCCAGTCACTGATGATGAAGGCAATAAGGCTGCGGTGAAGTTTAGCCGTAAGACGAAAGAGCAATACGTTGCGACTGAAGTCGATGGTAAAGCCACGGGTTGGTCTGCGCATTACGTCAATGGTAAGTGGGTGAGTGAATCTACCAAGAAGGCCAAGAAAGGCGCATAGCGACGGATTAAGCTAGCTTAACGCTAAGAGAACAACAAAAAGCCAAGTCATATTTGACTTGGCTTTTTGTTTGCATTTTTTCGATATTAATTTGTTGCTATAGATAATAATTCAAACATGTTGAGTACTTTACACGCAATGACGCGGTAGCATGAGTGGCAAATGTGTCGCTAATTCAACTTAACGGTAAGCAAATAGAGACTGATCACCATTTCTTTTTAGGTTGAAACAGCATATCGATATCATCTTCTTCATTTTTAGATCTAGGTGCACTGGGCTCAGATTGTTTCTGTGCACCCATAATTTCATCAAGTAATTGTTTAGCCTCATCGACTTTACGCCCAATGAAGGGATCATTAGGCGTTTGTGCCTTAATGGCGTGTAATGTTGATAGGGCTTTGGTTACCATTTGTTTTGATGAGCCATATTGCTTCATAAAGCTGGCCGCGCGGGCACGAGAAAGCATAGAATCGACATTAATTCTGAGCTGTAAACTGTCGATGCGGCTTTCTTCTTGAGCAAAAATGCTCGGATCAACTTTACCTTTATTATGCTCTGCTCTGAGTATCGCCTTTAATTTTTTTAAGGTTTGAACAAGCGCTAAAATTTGCTTGTCATTATCGGGTAGTCTGAAATTCTCAATTGGAGGAGTTTGAGGTTGGCCAGACTGTAAGCTTGTTATTTGATTATTGATATCGGCTAAGCGGCGTTGGTAGTCTGACTGTTGTTGGCCATTACTGATCGCTGTTGCAGACTGCAAGGCATCTTGTACACGCCGGTACAAAACCAACACTATATTCGTGCTACAAGGCATCATTCCTGTGTTTGATAACACAGTTTCAGTTTCATCGATAATTGCTCTTTGACGGGCAAATTCAATGCGACGCTCAGCCTCTACACGTTCTTTTTGTTGCTGTAATACGTTAATTCCGATAACAAGCAGTAAAAGCGCACCGATGAGGATCAGAACCAAGGTGAATGACATAGATGTTCCATTATTTATCCAATTGAGCTAATGCTACAATAAATCAATAAACTAGCATAGTTATCTTAGCCTAGGTTATCATTTCTGTCGTATGAATCTGTAGACTTGTGCTCTATATTCCTATTTGCTTTAATTTTTACTATATACTATAACGATTGATTATAGCTGAGAGTGCTTTGAGGGCTCAGTTGTTAATGGCATTTTGCGTGTTTGAGACAAGGAAATAAGATGAAACTGCAACAACTCAGGTATATTGCTGAGGTCGTAAAACATAACCTCAATGTATCGGCGACAGCTGAAAACTTGTATACCTCTCAACCCGGGATCAGTAAACAAGTTCGTATGCTTGAAGATGAGTTGGGGATCCAAATATTTGGCCGTAGCGGTAAGCATTTAACCCATGTCACACCTGCGGGTTTGCAAGTGATCAGCATTGCCAATGATATTTTAGGTAAAGTTGAAAGTATCAAAAAAGTGTCTGAAGAATATACTAAGCCAGATCAAGGTGAGTTAAATATTTCCACAACAGATACTCAGGCACGCTATGCATTACCGACGATAATTCGTCAGTTTATTGATCGCTATCCTAAAGTGAACTTGCATATGCACCAAGGGACACCGTCGCAGATCAGCGAACAGGCAGCTCGCGGTGATGCAGATTTTGCTATTGCGACCGAAGCAATGCATTTATATTCAGATCTGATCATGTTGCCTTGTTACCACTGGAACCGCTCTATCGTTGTGCCAAAAGACCATCCTCTTGCGACCCGCAATCAAGGCAGCTTGATTAGTATCGAAGATTTAGCCCGTTTCCCCTTAGTGACCTATGTCTTTGGTTTTGACCGTGCTTCTGAAATTGAGAAAGCGTTCAATCGGGCCAATTTAGAGCCGCGTGTTGTCTTTAGTGCGACCAGTGCCGACGTGCTTAAAACCTATGTTCGTTTAGGATTAGGCGTGGGCGTCATCGCGTCTATGGCCATTGATCCAAATGTTGATAAAGATTTAGTCGCTATTGATGCTGGCCATTTGTTTGCCCACAGTACAACTAAAATTGGTTTTAGGAAGGGCAGTTTCTTGCGCAGTTATATGTATGATTTTATTCAGCACTTTGCGCCGCATTTAACCCGTGATGTGGTGGAGAAAGCCGTAGCATTACGGGATCAACAGCTCATAGATGAAATGTTTGCCGATAAAAATCTGCCAATGCGTTAACTTGGATGATTTACAAACATAAAAATGTCGCTAATAAAAGCGGCATTTTTATGGGTTTAGCGATTAAGATAAATCGACTTTATCCATCTCGAGTTGCGCAAGGGCAATAACTGCTTGAGTGCGGTTACGAACACCAAGTTTTCTAAATATGGCGGTAGCGTGCGCCTTGATGGTCGCCTCAGATACGCCAAGATCGTAGGCTATTTGTTTATTTAATAAACCTTCGGCAAACATCTGCAACACTTTATATTGTTGCGGCGTGAGATCGGATAACTTGTTGGCCATTTTATCAATGGCATCGTCATTGATAGCAATAATCTCAGTGCCTTTAGGCAACCAAATATCACCGAATAACACCGCACTTAGCGCCTCTTTTAGGGTTTCCATTGAAGCTGATTTAGGGATAAAACCACTGCTGCCATAATGAATCGCACGGCTAATGGTATTGATATCCTCGTGGGCTGAAATCACCACAACGGGTAACTCAGGATAATGTGAGCGTAGGTGGATAAGTGTGGAGTAGCCGTGGGACCCCGGCATCTGCAGATCTAACAGTACAAGATCGTAATCGACGCTTCGAACATCCAATACAGATTGCAGTGCGTCAGCACTGTCGGCTTCAAACCACTGTGCATGCTCGAAAGCGCTGGTCAGCGCTTGACGTAGTGCATTTCTGAACAATGGATGATCGTCTGCGATAATAATATTTAAGTTTTCTAGCTTCATGGCTTTTATGATTATGTTCGGTGCGCGTGAAGATTGAACTCAATGTAACAGAAAAGTAATCAAGGATCCTATTGCTTTATTCAGGAATAAGGACAAAATTTTGATATGTTTCTGGTTGTTAGACTTTGGTCGGTGTTTTACAAGGAAAAAGATGGACCGTATCGTTTCAATTGAAAGCCCGAAAGTACGGGCTTACCTATACTTTAAAATCGTCTAAAAACTACCCATATGTCCACACTTTTGTGGGATTTCGTTGTTCGTCAACCGCAACAAAGGTGAACACACCACGTATGGCATGCTCTCGATGGTCTTGATACATGTCTTCGACATAGATGTTGACTTCAACTTTTAATGACGTATTACCTACATGGATCACACGAGCGATGAGTTCTGCTAGTGTGCCAGCTGGGATAGGCTTTTTAAAATCAATTCTATCGGAACTCACTGTGACTAAGGTTTTACGGCAGAAACGAGTTGCCGCAATAAAGGCTGTTTCATCCATCCACGCTAAAGCTTCACCACCAAATAACGTATTGTGATGGTTGGTGATTGAGGGAAATACTGCTTTAATCACACGCGCTTCTGAGGAATCAATTCGAGTTTGAATCGCGTCAGGAAAAGGTGTTTCAGCGGCTTCGATTCGTGAGGTATTTTCGGTGTTTGTGGACATGGGGGTAAGCGACATACAGCAACCTAAGGTAATGCAGCAAAATAAGCTCGAATTATAAAGATTTATGGTGGTTAAAGATAGAAAACTACAGGCTTTAACCTGCAGTAGGCATATGACTGAGGATAATGTCATGCTTCCAATAAAAAAACCGAAATGAGATCGGTTTTTTATTGGACGATTTATTTTACTTCAGATTTATTTGGTTAACAGTGCTTTTCTTTCGCGGGAAGCCGCTGCGAGCTTACGTAGCAGAATTTCAGAGTCGTCCCAATGTAAACAGGCGTCGGTGATACTTTGGCCATAACAGAGTGGCTGGCCTTCAACGACTTTTTGATTACCTTCTTGTAAGAAGCTTTCAGCCATAATACCTGCGATGGCAGTGCTGCCAGCACGCATTTGAGTCATAATTTCATCGGCGACCATCAGCTGTTTGAGATGGTTCTTCTCACTGTTTCCGTGGCTGAAATCGATAACCATACGTTGAGTTACCCCAACAGATGCAAGCTGTTGACGCGCTTCTTCGATATCTTGTGCGTGATAATTAGGTTTTTTGCCACCACGTAGGATGATATGGCCAAACGGGTTGCCGTGGGTGCGATAGACCGCCATAGCGCCATCTTTATCCGGTGAATAGAAAACATGTGGCACTTGTGCGGCACGCACTGCATCAACGGCAATATTGATGTTCCCATCAGTACCATTTTTAAAGCCAACCGGGCAAGACAGTGCTGAAGCCATTTCACGGTGGACTTGGCTTTCCGTGGTGCGCGCACCAATAGCGCCCCAAGTGATGAGATCCGCTATGTACTGACCGTTCACCATATCTAAAAATTCGGTGGCGATAGGTAATTTTAATTCAGTGATTTGTTGCAGCAATTCGCGGGCAATGCGTAAACCTTTGTTTGGTTCGAAACTGCCATCGAGATCGGGATCTGAAATTAATCCTTTCCAACCGACAATTGTGCGGGGTTTTTCAAAATAGACGCGCATTAAGATACACAAGTCATCTTTCAATTCTTGGTGTAACGCGGCTAAGCGTTGAGCATAGTCTAATGCCGCTTTAGTATCGTGGATTGAACATGGGCCTATGATCACCAATAGACGTTGGTCTTCACCCATAATGATGGCTTCGACTTCACGACGTTGCTGAACCAGATAATCGGCTGCATCTTGAGTTAATGGGAACTCAGATGCCAGTTGCGCAGGTGAGATGACTTTTGCTAATAAGGAAGTGCGTAGTTCGTCTGTTTTTATGGTCATTCAAAATACCGAGCTTGCGTGCGGCGCTTTTCGCCAGATTGCCTCGGATTATAACGAATCGAACCGAGTTGCACAGTGCCAATTGCGTTAATTGTCGGCAACTGTGCAATGAATTTGATTTAAGTTAGTTTCTTTTAGACTAAACTCACTCGGTTTCTTTTGCTGATTTTGGCTTATTAGGCTTAGAACATATGCCGTTCTAGGCCTGTGACATCTAATATTTTAGTGGCAATTTCTTCCACGGAATGATTAGTGGTGTCTATGTAAGGAATGCGTTCGCGTTTAAACAGCATTTCAACTTCTTTGACTTCTAAGCGGCACTGTTTGAGCGATGAATAGCGGCTATTCTCCATTCGACTCTGACGGATTTCATGTAAACGCACGGGATCAATCGTTAAACCAAACAGTTTTTTCTTATTGCGTTTCAGTGCTTCAGGTAACTTAAGGTTATCCATATCATCTTCGGTGAAAGGGTAGTTTGCCGCTTTTATACCAAACTGCATTGATAAATACAGGCTCGATGGCGTTTTGCCACAGCGAGAGACCCCAAGTAAAACCAGATCGGCTTGATCCATATGTTTCATGGTCTGGCCATCATCGTTATCCATGGCGAAATTAATGGCATCAATACGCGCTTCATAGCCGTGATTCGCTTTTCCATGGGTTCTATGTACAACTGGAGAGGCAGAAACACCTAAATGTTGTTCGAGTGGGGCCACAAAAGTATTCAAAAAATCATAATCAACCCCTTCACTCGAGTAGATGATGTCGCGGATCTCGGCTTTTACGATGGAATGGAATACTAACGGCCGCTCACCTGTTGTAATAAAACAATCATTAATTTGTCGCTTAACTTGCTCCGCTTTCGTCAATGTTTCGACAAATGGAATCGTAAGTGACTCAAATTCTAATGGAAATTGCGAGAGAACCGCATGACCAAAAACTTCAGCTGTGATCGCTGTCCCATCGGAGATATAGAATACTTTTGGTGCCATACTGACCTCTTGTAGTAATAAAATTACAAATAAAATTATAGATTTACGCGTGTTCGACAGGAGTGTAAAATGCCGCTGCCCTCGTGTGAAGGGGCCACTGAAATAAACTTGCGGAGATAGAACTGTGCAGCAATACGTACTCTGGTATCAAGAATTAGGCATGGGTGACGTCAACTTGGTTGGCGGTAAAAATGCTTCTCTAGGCGAGATGATCAGCAATCTGGCCAATGCCGGTGTTCAAGTACCTGGCGGATTTGCGACAACTTCCCATGCGTTCAACGAGTTCCTTGAACAAAGCGGAGTTAACCAGAAGATTTATGACATTCTAGCCACACTGGATGTAGATGATGTCAATGCGCTGGCTAAAGTAGGTGCACAGATCAGACAGTGGGTTATCGACACTCCATTTCAACCAGCATTAGAGCAAGCGATTCGTGAAGCTTACGATAAACTTGCCGCTGAAACTAGCGAAGCGTCATTCGCGGTACGTTCTTCTGCAACAGCTGAAGATATGCCAGATGCCTCTTTTGCAGGTCAGCAAGAAACCTTCTTAAACGTGAAAGGATTTGAATCCGTACTGACAGCGATCAAGCATGTGTACGCTTCACTCTTTAACGATCGCGCTATTTCCTACCGTGTGCATCAAGGTTATGAGCACCACGGTGTTGCCTTGTCTGCTGGCGTACAACGCATGGTTCGTTCAGATAAAGCGGCTTCAGGTGTGATGTTCACTATGGACACTGAATCTGGCAATAACGATGTGGTGTTTATCACTTCATCTTTTGGTCTGGGTGAAATGGTTGTTCAAGGCGCGGTAAACCCAGATGAATTTTATGTTCATAAACCTATTTTAGCCTTAGGTCACAAGGCTGTTGTGCGCCGTAATATCGGTAGCAAGCTCATCCAAATGGTGTATTCAGATGATGCTGCTCACGGCAAACAAGTCAAAATTGAAGACGTGACTGCTGACAAACGTCGTCAATTCTCTATCAATGACGCTGAAGTCGAAGAATTAGCCAAACAAGCCATGGTGATCGAAAAACATTACGGTCGTCCAATGGACATCGAATGGGCAAAAGACGGCAACGATGGCAAATTGTATATCGTTCAAGCGCGTCCAGAAACGGTTCGTAGCCGTGAAGATGTGCAATTGATTGAACGTTATCACTTAAAGAGCCGTGGCGCTGTGATCTGTGAAGGTCGCGCTATTGGCCATAAAGTGGGTACTGGTGTAGCCAAAGTATTAACCTCAATCGCCGATATGGATCAAATCCAACCTGGTGATGTGTTAGTGACAGACATGACAGATCCTGATTGGGAACCTATCATGAAGCGCGCAAGTGCTATCGTCACAAACCGTGGCGGTCGTACCTGTCATGCGGCAATTATCGCCCGCGAATTAGGTGTGCCAGCGGTGGTGGGGTGTGGTGACGTGACTGACCGTATCAAGAATGGTCAAATCGTGACTGTTTCTTGCGCCGAAGGTGACACTGGCTTTATCTACGAAGGTAAACAAGAGTTTGAAGTGATTTCAAACCGTGTTGACTCTCTGCCTGCATTGCCAATGAAAATCATGATGAACGTGGGTAACCCTGATCGTGCATTTGATTTTGCTCGTTTGCCAAACGAAGGTGTGGGTCTAGCGCGTTTAGAATTCATCATCAACCGTATGATCGGCATCCATCCAAAGGCACTGCTCGAATTCAATCAACAGGATGCAGCGCTGCAAACTGAAATCAACGAAATGATTGCTGGTTACGAATCACCCGTTGAGTTCTACATTGCTCGTCTAGTTGAAGGTATTGCGACTATCGGTTCAGCTTTCTATCCGAAGAAAGTGATCGTACGTATGTCAGACTTTAAGTCTAACGAATATGCAAACTTGGTTGGTGGTGACAGATACGAGCCAGAAGAAGAGAACCCAATGCTGGGCTTCCGCGGTGCGAGCCGTTATATCTCTGAATCTTTCCGTGACTGTTTTGCCCTTGAGTGTGAAGCGATTAAACGCGTTCGTAATGACATGGGTCTGAAAAACGTTGAGGTCATGATCCCATTCGTTCGCACAGTGAAAGAAGCTGAGCAAGTGGTCGGCTTGCTCAAAGAGCAAGGTTTAGAGCGTGGTAAAGACGGTTTACGTGTCATCATGATGTGTGAAGTGCCTTCAAACGCCCTGTTAGCAGACCAATTCCTTGAGCATTTCGATGGCTTCTCTATCGGCTCAAACGATTTAACTCAGCTGACACTCGGGCTTGACCGTGACTCAGGTATCATTAGCCATTTATTCGATGAGCGTGATGAAGCCGTTAAAATGCTACTTTCATTAGCCATTAAAGCGGCTAAAGCGAAGGGCGCTTACATAGGTATTTGTGGTCAAGGTCCTTCAGATCACGCTGATTTTGCAGCTTGGTTGGTAGAACAAGGCATAGATACAGTGTCATTAAACCCTGATACTGTGATTGATACTTGGTTGTATTTAGCCGAAGCGCACGGTTGATCTAGATAGTAATTTTATAAACTTGTTAAAAAAGCCGCTTTTTAGCGGCTTTTTTTGTTTATAATGGCGCCATAACGATAATTGACAGAAGCCATCTATGCTACCCCTGCTATCACATCAACAAACATTAGAGCCAGTGTATTTGGCATACCTTGATGCACTGGAGCAAAGTGAGTATTCCGGTGATATAGACAAACGTTACAGCGCACGTTTAGTGCAAGCCACCGACAACTCTGTATATCAATTTTTGCCTCAAGCCGTGCTTTATCCTAAAAATCAGCAGGATATTCAAATTGCATTGACGCTGGCTGCTACTGACGCATTTCGCAGCGTGACCTTCAGTGCGCGGGGCGGTGGTACGGGCACCAACGGACAATCTCTGACCCATGGTTTGATTTTGGATGTGTCGCGTTACATGAACCGTGTGCTCGAAGTGAATGCTGAGCAAGGTTGGGTTCGAGTTGAAGCTGGCGTGATTAAAGATGCGCTCAACGATGCATTGCGTTCCCATGGATTCTTCTTTAGTCCCGATTTATCCACTTCAAACCGCGCCACTATTGGTGGCATGATAAATACCGATGCCTCGGGTGCGGGCTCACTGGTCTATGGTAAGACGTCAGATCACGTGCTGGCGCTGCGCAGTGTGCTGATCGATGGCAGTGTGCTGGATACGCATCCCCTAGATGCGGGACGACTGTGTAATCCCGATAACGTCAGTGATAATCCGCTGGGGCAGAAACTGATTTCTGCTGTTGCGGCGGTATGCCGCGAAAAGCGCACTCAGATTGAAAACCAATTTCCTAAGCTCAATCGTTTCCTCACTGGCTATGACTTAAAACACGTGTGGAACGACAAGCTGACGCAATTCGATTTATCACGAATTCTGACAGGCTCAGAGGGCACGCTTGCGGTGATAACCGAAGCCAAACTTAATCTCACCCCGCTGCCGACTGAGCGCGCTATGGTGAACATTAAGTACGATTCGTTCCAATCGGCATTGCGTCATGCGCCATCCTTAGTTGCCGCGCGGGCGACTGTGGTCGAAACCGTCGATTCAAAAGTGCTTAACTTAGCCCGTGAAGATATTGTCTGGCATTCGGTGGCTGATCTTATCCAAGAAGTGCCAGGTAAAGTTATTGATGGCCTCAATATGGTCGAATTTGCAGGTGACACGGTCGAAGTTGAGCAAAAGCTCGCGAGTTTGGAAGCTGTGTTAACTGAGCAGATCAGCAAAGGCGAGTGCGGTGTATTGGGTTACCAAGTGACGCAAGATAAGCCGAGTATCGAAAAAATTTACGGCATGCGTAAAAAAGCCGTTGGCTTACTCGGCGCCACTAAAGGTCGCCGTAAGCCTATCGCCTTTGCTGAAGATACTGCGGTACCGCCCGAAAAACTCGCCGATTACATTATGGAGTTTCGCGCGTTACT
The DNA here is from genome assembly GCF_025653365.1 of Shewanella sp. SW32. Taxonomy (NCBI): domain Bacteria; kingdom Pseudomonadati; phylum Pseudomonadota; class Gammaproteobacteria; order Alteromonadales; family Shewanellaceae; genus Shewanella; species Shewanella sp. SW32. Next base: position 62,756 of record NZ_JAKKSJ010000010.1, read on the forward strand.
CGACGGGCATAATCTGCAATACGGTATGTTCGGCCATGTGGATGCGGGCGTGTTGCATGTTCGTCCCGCGCTCGATATGTGCGATGTTGAAGATGAAAAATTACTACGAGTCATTTCTGATCAAGTCGCGGCACTGACGCTTAAATACGGCGGCTTAATGTGGGGCGAGCACGGTAAAGGCGTGCGCGGTGAATACGGTCCAGCTGTCTTTGGTGATGAACTTTATGGTGTGTTGCAAGATATTAAAGGTTTGTTTGACCCCGATAACCGATTCAATCCCGGCAAGCTGGTGGCGCCTAAAGATACAGGTGCCCTCTATTACGATGTCGACAGTGCTAAGCGCGGTAAGTTTGATCGACAAATCCCCGTTGATGTGCGTGATGCGTTCCCCGATGTGATGAATTGTAACGGTAATGGCCTGTGTTTTAATTACAGTAGCTATTCGCCCATGTGCCCATCGTTTAAGGTGACGGGTGACAGAGTGCAGTCACCTAAGGGGCGTGCTGGGCTCATGAGAGAGTGGCTAAGGCTACTTGAGGCTGAAGGGGTTGATGTTAATGCCCTCGCAAAAGCGAAACCTTTTGGTATATTGCAGCGCATACAAAATACCATTAATGCCAAACGTGATTATGATTACTCCCACGAAGTGATGGAATCGCTTAAGGGCTGTTTAGCCTGTAAAGCCTGCTCTGGACAATGTCCGGTCAAAGTGGATGTGCCTAAGTTTAGGGCGCAGTTCTTCAATATTTACTATCAACGCTATTTAAGACCCGCGAAAGACTATCTCGTTGCAGGGATTGAAGATAGCTTACCATTGATGGCTGCGGCACCGCGTCTCACTAATTTTGTCGCACAAAATCCATTGAGCCAATGGGTGATTAAACAGGCGATTGGTTATGTGGATGCGCCTGCGTTATCTGTGCCGACTTTGAAGCAAAGACTCGATGGTCATGCAAGCCGTGGTTACGACTTAGCTGCGTTGCAAGCGATTCCTGAAGAGAAGCGCTCGCAGTTTGTGTTGGTGGTACAAGATCCTTTTAACAGTTTCTATGACTCAGGTCTTGTGCTGCGCTTTATCCAATTGATAGAAAAACTCGGCTTAAAGCCGGTGTTATTGCCCTACAAACCCAATGGTAAGCCAACACATATCAAGGGATTTTTAGATAAGTTTGCTAAAACGGCGCAGTCGAGTGCGGACTTTCTGAACCAAGTCCATAAACTGGGCATGCCCATGGTCGGTATCGATCCTGCCTTAGTCTTGTGTTATCGCGATGAATACCGTGAAGTCTTAGGGGCTAATCGCGGTAATTTTGAGGTCAAGTTAGCCAACGAATGGCTACTGAATGTCATCAAAGATTTACCTGCAAAAGCTGCGCAAGGTAAGCAATATACTTGGTTTAGTCATTGTACCGAATCGACGGCCAAGCCAAATACCGCCAATGAGTGGACTAAAATCTTTGCCCATTTTGGCGCTAAGTTAACCGCAGTCAATTTAGGTTGTTGTGGTATGGCGGGAACCTATGGTCATGAGGCAGAAAACCTCGAGCGCTCTAAGGCCTTGTTTGATATGTCTTGGCAGCAAACGCTAGCGAAAATTGAGCAGCCGCAAGTGTTAGTGTCTGGCTATTCGTGCCGTAGTCAGGTAAAACGTTTTGCCGGATACAAGCCAAAGCATCCACTTGAGGCCTTACTCGAGTTAGCAAATATTTAATAGTGTTTATGCCGTTTTGATTGCGCTAGTCAGATCGTAATTATCCTCACTGGTATATCCCAGTGTTGAATGTCACACTAAAGCCAGCCGCAAGGTTGGTTTTTTTATGGATGATGGAGGCCTAGATGGAAAAGATGACTGACAGTATTCAGCACACACTCAAACAATTCGCCGCCGATAGTAAGCTAACCTCGGTTGCGCCATTGTGCAGTGAAGCCCCATTGTTTGACATTAACGCCTTGGGTGATTGGACCTATCTAGGCACATCGCTGCCAGCAAAGTTTGCTAAGTTGTTCGCCAGTATTTTACATTGCATTGATGATGAGTATTTCTTAATTACCCCAGTGGAGAAGGTGCGAGTGCGGGTTGAAGATGCTCCCTTACTGATTGTCGATTTCGAGCGAGCGCAACCCCATTCGCTGCTCAATGTAAGAACCAGTATTGAAACACAGCACCATAAAGTCGATATAAAACAGATGAAGCTCACCGATGACAGTGTTTATTTGCCGCTTGAGCGCGGTTTATGGGGCAAATTAGGTCGGGCCTGTTACTATAATTTTGTGAATGAATTCAATTTATCTGATCTAGATGAGGAATGAGCTCGTAGGTTAATCACATAATTTGCTGTGGTCTAAGCTAGTTTATTATGGGTTAAGTGGTAGTATTAAAACTAACTCTGGGTTCCTATGATGGCGTGCAGAGTAAGTGAAAACGCGTTAAACCTTTGCTGTAGGAGGTGCTGTTTGAATCGTCATGAAAGCTTAGGCTATCTTGTATCCCACTTAAATATCGAGCTGCAAAATGAGCTTGATCTGCATCTTAAGCGATATCAACTCGATATAAAACTGTGGCCTGTGCTGTTTGCTTTGTGGCAAGAAGAGGGCATAAGCCAAACTGAATTGTCTAAGCGTTGCGATGTGGCAAATTACACTATGACGCGCTTACTCGATCAGTTGCAGGTGCAAGGTCTTATTACTCGCCATCAAGAAGTCGATAATCGGCGTGCCTTCCAAATCTTTTTGACCGATGAAGCCAAAGCATTAGAGCAAGATCTTATTTGCGAAGCTGAGCGGGTCAATGAAAAATTCCTGTCAAATCTTAGTGAAGATGAACAGCAGACATTCATTTTACTATTAAATAAAATCAACCGCTTGGCTTGAAATTTTGAATCTAATGGGTATGGCGGAAAACTGTGGTTTAGCCGTTTTTACTTCTATCTGTATGTGGTTATCTCAATTCATTTTCCCAGTTTAATCCCATCCACTATGCCTCACTCTGCGGGATTAAACTGGTTTGATTAATTTAAGTAAAGTGCAAAGACGCAAAGCAGACTTACGGCTATCACTGAGTGCTGTAAATAACGCCGGCTGGCTAATAAATTCTCTTTGCCTTGTTTTAGGCTAGCGACGAGTCTATGTTGCTTATAAATTCGGCACATTAACTCATCGGTTTGGGGATCGATAAGCAGTTCAAACTTGCAAGGTGCGCCATCTTTAAGCTGAATGGTATGCTCGCTTTGAGGTTTAAAGTTAAGCTTGTGCGACACCATCTGGCCATTAACGAAGACCCGCTCTAAACCACTCCAATTGCTGGCTTGCAGTTCTACCACATCTTGGTTGAGATCATATTTGAAACGGATCATAGCGCTATCCTGTGCTGGGACCTGATAGACTAATTCAAGCAGACAAATATGACGTTTTCCAGCGTGATTAAATGAATATTCTGTGTCGAAATTAAAAGCGCGGCTAAACCATGAGCTTAGTGATAGATTAAATTTTAGATAACAAAAAAGCGACCAGAGGTCGCTTTTTTCAATATTTGACGGGCATAAAAAATAATAAACGCGTAGAAAAATTACTGCTTAGCGGCTTCGATAATGGCTTTCGCCATTTCATCAGCCACGGCACCGGTTGTACGGTTCTGCGCATCGGCTTGGCTGAATATTTTCAGCAGCGTGTTGTAAATTTCTTCTACTTTAGCCGTCGATTTTGCTGCGTCGTAATCTTTTTCGAACGACACGTTGATAATGCCGCCTGCGTTAATCACATAGTCTGGCGCGTACAGTATGCCCATTTCTTTCAGTTGTTCACCGTGGCGTACTTCGGCTAATTGGTTGTTGGCACAGCCAGCAACAATTTTGGCTTTCAGTTGCGGTAAGGTTGCATCGTTTAAGGTTGCGCCAAGGGCACAAGGGGCATACACATCCACATCTTGCGCGTAGATTTCTTGAGGCGCGACAACAATGGCACCAAAGTCGGTAGCGACTTTATCTAACGAGGCTTGATGAATGTCGGTAACAATCAGTTCAGCGCCTTCGTTATGCAAGTGTTTGCACAGGTAATAGCCAACGTGACCGACGCCTTGAACGGCGATTTTAAGGCCTCTTAGGCTGTCTAAACCAAGTCTATGTTTAACCGCAGCTTTGATGCCTAAATAAGTGCCAAGGGCTGTGAACGGTGATGGATCGCCACTTTTGCCTTCAAGACCCGCCATATAAGGGGTTTCTTCATGGGCGATCATAATATCAGCCGTAGTAGTGCCAACATCTTCCGCTGAATAGTAGCGGCCACCTAGGCTGTTAATCAAACGGCCAAAGGCGCGGAATAGGGCTTCGCGATCTTGTCTTTTCGGATCGGCAATGATCACGGATTTGCCACCGCCCATGGTTAAACCTGCTAGGGCATTTTTATAAGTCATGCCACGAGAGAGGCGTAATACGTCAGTCAGGGCTTCATCATCCGATTGGTAGTTCCACATCCTACATCCACCCACGGCAGGACCAAGGTTAGTGTTATGGATGGCGACAATGGCCTTTAAGCCACTTTCTTTATCATGACAGAATACAACCTGTTCATGTTCGTCAAAGGATACATGATTAAATACAGCCACGTGAATTTCTCCGCTATACACAATGAAAAAGCCGACGAGGTGAGCCTCTATCGACTGCTTGTTATATTTATTGCAGAACCATAGCATTTAGCGATACTCTCAACCATGCATAATGACCGAATAAATACATTATTTGTGGCAATTTAGCTTTCCACTTTACGTAAACGTAAGCTTTGCGATTAAGAATGGATTGTACTGAATTTAACGTAACGAATAGAATGAATCGCGTACTGATCCCAAGAATTAGGCTCGCGTTATAACAATAAGATAGGACGGAAGTATGACTGAACAAGCTGTCGACCAAACTCAACAAAATTTATCAGCTGAAGAAATAGAAAAGCTGCGTCAAGAGTGGGTCAGAACTCAATTTCAAAAAGCCAATCGTTTTCTCGCTGAAAAAGGCGTGATCCCAAGCAAAGTCCTAGCCGATGAAAGCCGTTATCTTGCGCCTTATATGGCGATTTGGAAGATGGAATCAAAGCGTCCAAGCAACAAAACCTATTGGGTGATGTCAGGTGATTTACCGTCGGATTTTGTCGATGTGAAAGTGGCGGCGACGGCCCGTGATGCCGTGCGTCATTTCTCTATGATGTGGCAAATGCAGGCGGAAAACTTAGTGCGTTCGGGTGCAACCCGTGATGCCACTCAGGCTAAATTTGCTCAACTATTAGTATCGCGTGCCGAGAGTTTATATCGTATGCACAACGACGATAAACTGTGGAATGCTTAAACTCAAATGAGTTGAGGATTGTATTTAGATAGTATTGAGTTAATACAGTCACTTGTGTTGATTGCTCAAAATAACGGCATAAATAATAAAAAGGCACTCAATTGAGTGCCTTTTTTATATTGATGTTTTATTTACACTTTATATTAAGAACAAGGTCATCGAACAAAGTCGATAGGGCTTATTCTTCACAGTCGCTCAAGTAGTAGAAACCTTGATTGATGAGTTTCAACAGTAAGGCTTGGACTTCTTCATGTTGACATATTTCAGTCGCTTCATCGGCGTTTAAGCTGACGTTATCGCTCAACTGTGCGATCACATCTGCCGGTGTATTTAGCAGTTCGTGTACATCACCATTGATGAATAATCGCGGCGTGGAGTCATTTTCAAGGCGCAATACTTTCAAACCGCCGATACGGCTGACGCCAGCACCTTGGGCGAAGGCATCTTGCAAATCTTCAATGCTGTAAGCTTCTTCGCCTTCACACAAATCAAGTTCGAAACGGTTTTGACTGAGTAGCTTACCTAACACGATTTGGTAGCTATTGGGATCTTGGCTCAGCTGACTCAAGAGTGACATTATGCCCACTTGATGATCTTGGCTGACGATACCGGCTGAACTCGGTTCAGTTTGCGACGTGAAACGCTGCTGACCTAAGTTATTGTCGAGCAAATAATCGGCGACTTCACTGACCAATTCTTGCTGGCTAGGAGCACGGAAACCAATCGAGTAACTCATTGCCACAGTTAGGGTTTCGCCGCAATGCGGGAAACCGGGTGGAATATAAAGCATGTCGCCTTTTTCTAACACTACATCGATAATGGGCGTAAAGTCCTCAACCAGCGGCGAGTTGGGATTGCCACCGCGGCGTTGTTGCGGGGTATTGTCACCCACGGTCCAGCGACGCTCACCTTCGCCTTGAATGATAAATACATCGTAGTTATCGACGTGCGGGCCGACACCGCCACTTGGGGTTGCAAATGAGGCCATCAAGTCATCGAAGCGCCAGTCAGGTAAAAAGCGCAGCGCTTCAACTAATGGCTGCGAATCAGGATACCAATGGTTGACTGCTTGCACTAATAACTGCCAATGGGTTTCGCCATAGCTGTCGTAATCTTCAAACGGACCTTGCACTACTTCCCAATCATTGTCTTTGGTGACAACAATGCGTGAAGAGATTTCTTCTTCACAGGCAAGGCCTGCTAGTTCGTCGGCGCTGATAGGATCTTCAAATTGCGGAAATGCTTTTTTGATCAACAGGGGTTTCTTTTGCCAGTATTCACTAAGAAACTGGGCGATATCGAGATTGAGTGTATACATAGTGTTAAAAAAGGCGACCACATCGCGGTGATGTGGGTCGCCTTAATCCTTATTTCTGTTTAAGAAAGAGTATTGTCCGTCGCCAATTTCAGTTAATAACTAATTTCAGTCAATAGCTTAATATTAGTTAATCGCCAATTTTAATTAATAACTTACTTCAGTTCGTCGACAAACGTTTCGGCACGACCAATGTAATTGGCTGGCGTCATTTTCTTCAGTTCAGCCTTCACTGAGTCTGGTAATTCAAGTCCGTCAATAAACACTGACAGTTGCTGCGCGTCGATACGTTTACCGCGCGTCAGTTCTTTTAATTTTTCGTATGGCTTTTCAATACCATAACGACGCATTACCGTTTGTACGGGTTCTGCTAACACTTCCCAGTTGTGATCTAACTCATCACGCAGATGCGCTTCGTTAACTTCTAACTTGCTGATGCCTTTTAAGGTCGCTTGATACGCGATCAACGCATGGGCAATACCTACACCTAAGTTACGCAGTACAGTCGAGTCAGTTAAGTCACGTTGCCATCTTGATAACGGCAGCTTAGACGCTAAATGTTGCATCAGGGCGTTAGCGATACCTAAGTTACCTTCAGAGTTTTCAAAATCGATGGGGTTAACTTTGTGCGGCATAGTCGATGAACCGATTTCACCGGCGATAGTGCGTTGTTTGAAGTGACCTAGGGCGATGTACCCCCAAATATCACGGTCAAAGTCAATCAGCACAGTGTTGAAACGGGCAACCGCATCAAACAATTCGGCAATGTAATCGTGTGGCTCGATTTGCGTCGTGTAGGCATTCCAGTGCAAGCCAAGGCTAGTCACAAAAAGCTCAGACAGCTCATGCCAGTTAACTTCAGGGTAGGCTGACAGGTGAGCATTGTAGTTACCTACGGCACCGTTCAGTTTACCCATGATTTCAACATTGGCGATTTGTTTGATTTGACGTTCAAGGCGCACTGCGACGTTCGCCATTTCTTTACCGAGTGTCGAAGGTGACGCGGGTTGGCCATGGGTACGTGACATTAATGGCACAGAGCGATATTCAATCGCCAGCTTTTTAATTGCCGTCAGCAACTCATTGCAGTAGGGCAGTAAAACATGCTCACGGGCTTCAGTCAGCATTAGACCGTGGCTTAAGTTGTTGATATCTTCAGAAGTACAAGCAAAGTGAACAAACTCACCCACAGCGGCTAATTCGCTATTGCCCGCGATTTTTTCTTTAATGAAGTATTCAACCGCTTTTACATCGTGGTTAGTGGTGCTTTCGATAGCCTTAACACGCAGCGCATCTTGTTCGTTGAAATTGTCTTTAATGCCATCGAGCACGGCGATAGCTGACGCGCTCAATGTTGGCACTTCGCTAATGTCTGGACAGTCGGCTAACAGTTTTAGCCAATTGATTTCAACCTGAACACGGTACTTGGTAAGACCGAACTCGCTGAAAATCCCTCTCAATGACGCGGTTTTACTACCATAACGACCGTCTACCGGAGAGATAGCAGTTAGTGCGGAAAGATCCATGTGTAGCTCCTTGATGAACGCTAATTTTATTATAGGGTAAGACTTTTCTTGGCTGTATCGACTATGGCTTTGCGGGCGAAGACTAAGTGTCGACGTTTACCGCCCAACTGACGCCACAGTACTGCGCTGCGTATAGCGGCAAGCAGCAGAGCACGAATTTTATGTTGTACAATAGGGCGCTGCAAACACACAGGATTACCCGATATTTGGATTTTTGGCCCTAAATTACTGATGATGTCACTGTAAATGCTGGCAAGATTGGCAACAACTTGCTCATCTGTGATGGCAAAATGATGTAGCTGGCGATTCACTTGATTAATACGTTCAGCCAACATGCCTAAGCCACTGTTAGAGCGCACGAGTTTACGCTCTAGGGCAAGCACGCCCACTAAATAGCGGGTGATTTCAACATCTTTTTGGCTGCTGTCACCGAGCTGGTTCAGGATCAGCTTATAGCCTTTTTGCAATACGATTTTATCTTGATAGACATCGGCCGTATTGTCAGGATTGGTGACGAGAATGGTGTTTAAGCTCGCTGCGAGCTCTGCATTATCCAATTCGCCATGGCGCGCTAAATGTTGAACTTGGGCAATGGCTTGCAGTATGCCTGCAAACGCCATAGTCCGATTAATGAGTTGCTCGTTCACGCGTTACCCTCGGATTAATTGATCTATGATGCCGCCACCTAGGCAGACCTCACCATCATAAAATACCGCAGACTGTCCAGGCGTCACCGCCGCAACAGGTTCATCGAAGACCACGCGCAAGGTGTGTTCATCTGTGTAGGTTAATGTACAAGGCACATCTTGTTGGCGATAACGGGTTTTCACTGCGATATGACAACCATCGACAGGCCCAGTTCTATCTACCCAATGCAGTTGGTTAACTGTCATGCCGGTCGACATCAAACGGGGATGATGTCCGCCTTGACCCACGATCAATACGTTACGCTCAAGATCTTTATCGACCACATACCAAGGATCGTCATTGCTGTTTTTCATGCCGCCAATGCCTAAGCCTTTACGTTGGCCTAAGGTGTGGTACATGAGTCCTTGGTGCGTGCCTATGACTTCACCTTCTGGGGTTTCAATATTGCCAGGCTGCGCCGGTAAATAAGTCCCTAGAAATTCAGTGAACTTGCGCTCACCGATAAAGCAGATGCCAGTACTGTCTTTTTTGTCATGGGTGATTAAGCCCATTTCTTTCGCAATTTCACGAACTTGATGTTTTTCGAGCTCACCGACAGGGAACAGGCTTCGGGCTACTTGTTCATGGCTAAGGGTGTAGAGGAAATAACTTTGATCTTTATTGCCATCAACGCCACGGAGCATTTGCGTACTGCCGTCGCTGTTATCGCGACGGCGCACATAGTGGCCCATTGCGATGTAATTGGCGTCGAGGATTTCGTCGGCAAATTCTAAAAATGCCTTAAATTTGATTTCTTTGTTGCACATGATATCGGGATTTGGCGTGCGGCCGGCTTTGTATTCGGCGAGGAAATACTCAAATACATTGTCCCAATATTCGGCAGCAAAGTTGACTGTATGTAGCTTGATCCCAAGCTTGTCGCACACGGCTTGGGCGTCTTTTATATCTTCTGCGGCCGCGCAGTACTCGTTATTGTCATCTTCTTCCCAGTTCTTCATGAAAAGGCCTTCAACCTGATAGCCTTGCTGCATAAGCAAATAGGCTGAAACAGATGAATCTACACCGCCGGACATGCCGACAATGACTTTTTTTCCTGTATGAGTGGGTTCGATTGATGTCATAAATCCTAAAAACCATTGAGTATGTGTGTTGGCTAGGTGGATGAATTTAAGCCGCGACATTGAGCGCGTAACAAAAATACCTAACCTAACTAAAATATGGGCTAACTAAAAATCCAAGCTCACTTTCAATCCAAGCTAACTTTACATCTAGGTGCTGTGCTGCTGATTGTTACATCAAACTTTGCCAGCGCTATCAAATAAAATGAGTCCGCAAACTGTCAGTAAACCTCGCATTTACGGCCAACTCTTTATTTGCTGTACAAGGCCTCAGCAGTAGCACACGCATTAAGCTTAGCCAGCCGTTTATGCGGGGCGGTATTCTATCACGCCTTGCTCGCTTGGGCTATCGTGAGGCGGTCACTATTGAGCAAGCTAAGGGGATAAGTTTGGCCATTTTGTGCCTGATTGAGATAGTCTTTTAAGCAATCGAGTACTAAGGGACTGCGCAGTAAAGATGGCTTGGCTTCTATCTGCGCAAGACTTAACCAATGCGCACTATGGATCGCTTTATCCTGCGGCGCAGGTGAGGGCATATCATCTAACTGCACGAAAAAAGTAAAGCGCACAAAGGCTAAGTCTTCACTGGCGCTAAGTTGATAAATGCCGACGAGTCCTTGGGCTTTGAGTGATAACCCCGTTTCTTCAAACACTTCGCGCTCACAGGCTTGGATCAAGCTTTCATTCGCTTCTAAGTGACCCGCGGGTTGATTAAAGCGTTGCTCGCCTTCAATCCACTCTTCTACCATCAGATATTTGTCCTGTGAAGTTGCATGAACAATACAAGCGACGGTCACATTGGGTTTATATCTTTGACTCATTGAGCCTCCTTTGAGTGGATTTGAATGCAGAAATTAGGCTGAAATTTAGACTTCATCACCGAGACGGATGCATTTGTGCTCACCCGATGGCAAATTATCTAGACTCCATTGGCCTATTTTATAACGGATTAATCTTAAGGTCGGAAAACCGATATGCGCTGTCATGCGTCTGACTTGGCGGTTGCGGCCTTCATGAATTTGGATTTCTAGCCAAGTTGTTGGGATATTTTTGCGCTCTCTCACCGGTGGATTACGTGGCCAAACGTCGGGTGAATCCATAATTTTGACTTTAGCTGGCAGCGTTATACCATCATTTAATTCAACACCTTGGCGCAGTTTAGTGAGTGCATCTTCCGTCGGAACGCCTTCTACTTGCACCCAATAGGTTTTAAAGGTTTTCTTTTTCGGCTCTGTCAGTCTTGCCTGTAATTGACCGTCATTGGTCAGCAACAATAAGCCCTCACTGTCTCTGTCTAAGCGGCCTGCGGCATACACGTCAGCAATCGGGATATAGTCTTTTAGGGTCTTGCGACCTTGTTCATCGGTAAACTGGCAAAGTACATCAAAAGGCTTATTAAACAGCACAATAATCGGCGCAATTGTTTGGCTCTGCACCGGTTTTGCCGCCGCAATTGCGCGTCGATTAGGATTTTTAAAGGGTTCTTTCTTTAAACTGCCATTGGCATTTCGTGCTGGCGCCACTTTGCTATCTACGGCGGTAGCGCGGTTGGCAGGGCCTCTGCTGGCGGGCTTAGCGGGTTTAATCGGGCTCTTGGCTGGGGAACTGGTACTGGCATTGGCACCTTTAGGTTGAAACTTGTTTTTGTTCATACTTTTGCTAACAGGAGGTTGAGACACGCTTACCTGACTTGATTGAGTCGTTAATGTGGTCATAGTGTACTTGGCATTCGCCGTTAGTGGAATTTGAATATTATTGCGAATGCTCTATGATGTCGGCCAGAAAATGTGATCTGTGCCTAAATGTTTATTAGGTTTTAATGAGTCGTTGTAACAAATTTTAGCTTGCGCGCAAAGACAGAAGGGCATTGAGAATTTGAAAGGTGAGGGCGTGGTCGATTGCCTTGATTGATATTTTCCCTGTGCTCAGATTTGTTCGCCATGCTATAAAATTATTATAAAAAATATTAAATTTTACAATAATGTAGGATGTAACATGAAAGATAACTCATCAACAATTATTTACACTGAAACAGACGAAGCGCCAGCACTGGCCACCCTCTCACTCTTACCTATTATCAGAACGTTTACCGACGCCGCGGGCGTTGCGGTTGAAACCCGTGATATCTCGTTATCGGGCCGTATTATTGCCAGTTTCCCTGAGCAACTGACTGAAGCACAAAAGATTGGCGACCATCTGACAGAGCTTGGCGAGTTAGCGAATCAGCCAGAAGCGAATATCATCAAGTTACCAAATATCAGTGCTTCGATCCCACAATTAAAAGCCTGTATCCTTGAACTGCAGCAAAAAGGTTACGACATCCCTAATTATCCGGATGAGCCAAAAACCGACGCTGAAAAGTCAATTAAAACACGTTACGACAAGATTAAAGGCAGTGCGGTAAACCCAGTACTGCGTGAAGGTAACTCAGATCGCCGTGCCCCATTATCGGTGAAAAACTTCGCCAAGAAAAACCCGCATTCCATGGGGAAATGGGCCAAAGATTCCAAGTCACACGTTGCCCACATGACTGACGGTGATTTCTACGGTAGCGAGCAGTCTGTGACTTTATCTGATGCGGGCAGCGTGAATATCGTACTGACCCAAAATGATGGTCAAGAAGTGGTGCTCAAATCGGGTCTTAAGCTGCTGGCTGGCGAAATTATCGATGCTGCGGTGTTGAGTAAAAAAGCCTTAGTGAGCTTCTATGAGCGTGAAATCGAAAACGCCAAAGCAGAAGATGTGCTGTTATCGCTGCATCTGAAAGCCACTATGATGAAAGTGTCTGATCCTATTATGTTTGGTCACGCTGTGAAGGTATTCTTCAAGCCAGTATTTGACAAACATGCGGCGCTTTTCGCTGAATTAGGTGTAGATGTTAACAACGGCTTTGGTGATGTTTATGCCAAGATCGCGACATTACCTGCTGATAGCCGCGCCGAAGTCGAAGCCGATATCGCCGCCGTTTACGCTGCACGTCCTGCATTGGCTATGGTTGATTCTGACAAAGGTATCACCAACTTACACGTACCAAGCGACATCATTATCGATGCGTCTATGCCTGCTGCGATTCGTTCATCTGGCCAAATGTGGGGACCAGACGGTCAACTGCATGACACTAAAGCCATGATCCCAGATCGTTGTTATGCCGGTATCTACCAAGAAACGATTGCTTTCTGTAAAGAGCACGGCGCTTTTGATCCTAAAACCATGGGCAGCGTGCCAAACGTGGGCTTGATGGCGCAAAAAGCCGAAGAGTACGGCAGCCACGATAAGACCTTTGAAATTCCTGCTGACGGTGTGGTCAACGTTGTTGATGCCAGCGGTAAGGTATTGATGAGCCATAACGTCGAAGCGGGCGATATCTGGAGAATGTGTCAAGTTAAAGACGCACCAATCCGTGATTGGGTTAAACTGGCCGTGCGCCGTGCCCGTTTAAGCAATACTCCAGCGGTATTCTGGTTAGATAGCAAACGTGCCCACGATGCGCAAATCATTGCAAAAGTGCAGCAGTATCTGCCAGAGCATGATACTGATGGCTTAGACATCAGCATTATGTCTCCAGAAGACGCGACGCGTTTGTCTTTGGCTCGCATCAAAGAAGGCAAAGATACGATTTCAGTTACGGGTAACGTTTTACGTGACTACCTGACTGACTTGTTCCCCATCCTAGAGCTAGGCACCAGTGCCAAAATGCTATCAATCGTTCCGTTAATGAACGGCGGTGGTCTATTTGAAACTGGCGCGGGCGGTAGTGCACCTAAGCACGTGCAACAGCTTGAGAAAGAAGGTCACTTACGTTGGGATTCACTCGGTGAATTCTTAGCTCTGGCGGCATCTCTTGAGCATTTAAGTCAAACTGTCGGTAATTCAAAAGCCCAAGTGTTAGCTGATACCTTAGATCAAGCCATTGGCCAATTCTTAGATAGCAATAAATCGCCATCAAGAAGAGTTGGTGAACTGGATAACCGTGGCAGCCATTTCTACTTAGCCATGTACTGGGCACAAGCCTTAGCCGCGCAAACGAGCGATGAGCAGTTACAAGCTCACTTTATTCCGTTAGCGCATGCACTGGCGACGAATGAGCAAGTCATTGTCGCTGAGTTAAACAATGCACAAGGTGCACCAGTCGATTTAGGTGGTTACTACCGTTTAGATGCGGCTAAGGCTGAAAAAGCTATGCGTCCAAGCGAGACGTTGAACAAGCTGTTGATTGCTTAATCTCGTTCGTTTTAGCTTTTGGATGGCATGCGCGTCAGTGTGGGCTATCAAAGTTGATGTAAGGTTGTAAGTCATTAGACTGATTTTAAAAAGGGATCTGCATAGCAGATCCCTTTTTTATGCCCTAAATTTACTGTCGAGACTGGTGATGAAATCTTTTTGTGGGGATGCAATGGGTGATGTGCAGAGATTGATCTTGAATTAAATTCATGCGAAATGATGATGAGCGATGCAGCATTAAGTGGTGAGGATTGATAAAACACGCAGCAATAAAAAGGCAGGGACAAGTCCCTGCCTTTTAGATCATTGGCCTCACCAAACGTTATTTTGTTGGTGAAATGGCTGAAGCGTGCATCCCTTTTGGACCGGCTTCTACTTCAAATTGAACGGGTTGGCCTGCTTTTAGAGTTCGATAGCCTTCCATTTCAATGGTAGAATAGTGTGCAAAAACGTCCTCACCACCTTGATCAGGGCAAATAAACCCGAATCCTTTGGCGTTGTTGAACCATTTAACAGTTCCGCTTGCCATACTTCCACTTCCTTCTGTTGTCTACTTACCAGTAAGATAGTAAAACCTGTATAGACGGGTATTCGTTCACCGTCTGCACAACAGAATGTAAGGAGTAAATGCGGAAGTCAAGCTAAAATTAACAAAGGGGTAACAACTGATTAATTTGAACGGATCAATTGGAAGAGGCCAACACGAGAGGCTAGTATTAAAAAATGGCAAAGATAGGAAATATTGAACACGTTGAAGAACGTGTCGAATTAGAGTTAATGCCGCCTTCGATGTATAAGGTGGTACTCAATAATGATGATTACACCCCAATGGATTTTGTGATTGAAGTTTTGCAGGTTTTCTTTCGCAAGAACGAGCAGGAAGCGACCGATATCATGTTGACGATCCATCACCAAGGAAAAGGTATTTGCGGTATTTTCCCGTTTGGGATTGCAGAAACCAAGGTGATACAAGTAAATCAATTTGCAAGACAAAACCAACATCCGTTACTGTGTTCGTTAGAGAAAGCATAAAACCGCTTTACTCTGTAGTCTGTTGTTAATTTTGGGGGTGCTTATGCTGAACAAAGACCTGGAAGTCACCTTAAATCTGGCGTTTCAGCAAGCCAGAGACGCGCGTCACGAGTATATGACAGTGGAACATCTGTTATTAGCTCTGATCGACAATCCTGCGGCTCAAGAAGCGTTAATCGCCTGTGGAGCGAATCTAGATAAACTCAGAGATGAAGTGGCAAGCTTTATCCAACAAACAACCCCAATCATTGCCGATATTGATGATGACAAAGAAACTCAGCCGACGCTGGGGTTCCAACGAGTGCTGCAACGTGCAGTATTCCATGTGCAGTCATCGGGTCGCAATGAAGTGAACGGCGCTAACGTGTTAGTCGCCATTTTCAGTGAGCAAGAATCCCAAGCCGTGTATTTACTGCGCCGCTGCGATATTAGTCGCCTAGACGTTGTGAATTTTATTTCCCATGGTTTCGCCAAAAATGATGATGCTGAGTCACATCAAGATCAAGAACGGGTTGAAGATCAGGGCGAAAGCAGCGAAGAGCGCAGCATGTTGTCGCAATTTGCGTCCAACTTAAATCAACTTGCTAAGCAAGGGATCATCGACCCACTGATTGGTCGTGATCAAGAAATTGAGCGCGCGATTCAAACCCTATGCCGTCGCCGTAAAAATAATCCGCTGTTAGTGGGTGAGGCGGGCGTAGGTAAAACGGCGATTGCCGAAGGGCTGGCGTATCGCATCGTCAATAAACAAGTGCCCGATGTGATGCTTGAAGCCACAGTGTATTCTTTGGATTTAGGTTCACTGCTGGCGGGAACTAAGTATCGCGGCGACTTTGAAAAGCGCTTTAAGAACCTGTTAAAAGAACTGGCGGCTGATAAGCATGCCATCCTATTCATCGATGAGATCCACACCATTATCGGTGCGGGCGCGGCCTCTGGCGGCGTAATGGATGCCTCTAATCTGCTGAAACCTTTACTATCTAGCGGCAACTTACGCTGCATGGGGTCGACAACTTTCCAAGAATATCAAAGTATTTTTGAGAAAGACCGCGCACTTGCACGTCGTTTCCAAAAGGTGGATATCAATGAACCTTCAGTGGAAGAAACCACTAAAATTTTGATGGGGCTTAAGTCTAAATACGAAGAATATCATGGGGTTCGTTATACACAGGCTGCGATCAGCAGCGCTGCGGTATTGTCGGCCAAGCACATCAATGACAGACATTTACCCGATAAAGCCATCGATGTGATTGATGAAGCGGGGGCGCGTATGGTGATGTTGCCTATGAGCAAACGTAAAAAGACCATAGGCCAAGCCGAGATTGAGTCGATAGTGGCGAAAATGGCGCGTATCCCTGAGAAGTCGGTATCCGCCACTGATAAAGACTTACTGCGTAACCTTGAGCGTAACCTTAAGATGGTGGTCTTTGGCCAAGATAAGGCCATTGAGAGTCTGAGTTCGGCCATTCGCTTATCGCGCAGTGGCTTAGGTGCTGACAGAAAACCTGTGGGGAGCTTCTTATTCGCCGGTCCCACCGGTGTGGGTAAAACCGAAGTCACTAACCAACTGGCCAACTGCTTGGGGATGAAACTGGTGCGCTTTGACATGTCTGAGTACATGGAAAGTCATACAGTGTCACGCCTGATTGGTGCGCCTCCTGGTTATGTGGGTTATGACCAAGGTGGCTTGCTCACGGATGCTGTGATTAAAAATCCGCACTGTGTCGTGCTATTGGATGAAATTGAGAAGGCCCACCGTGATGTCTATAACCTGCTGTTGCAGGTGATGGATCACGGTACTTTGACCGATAACAATGGTCGTAAGGCTGACTTCAGACATGTGACTTTGGTGATGACCACTAACGCGGGTGTACAGGAGACTATTCGTAAGTCGATTGGCTTTACCCAGCAAGATCACACCCAAGATGCATTATCTGAAATTAATCGAGTATTTTCGCCAGAATTTCGAAATCGTCTCGATTCCATCATTTGGTTCAATCATTTGGATATGACGATTATCGCCAAAGTGGTCGATAAATTCTTGGTGGAATTGCAGGCTCAGTTGGATGCAAAACACGTTACTTTGGAAGTCAGCGACGAAGCCAGAACCTTGTTGGCCGAGAAAGGCTACGATAAGAACATGGGCGCACGTCCAATGGCTCGGGTCGTGACCGAATTGATCAAACGTCCATTGGCAGACGAGATCTTATTTGGTGTCTTAGAGTCCGGCGGAGTGGCGCATGTGGATGTGAAGGAGGGCGAGATTGTCATTCGTACCGAACGTCACGAAAAAGCGACAACAAAAGCTTAACGCTTGATTATCCATTAGTTTTAGACATAAAAATGGCTGCAATTGCAGCCATTTTTTTCATCTTTCGCAAACAAAAAAACCCGGCCTTGCCGGGTTTTTAAATCTAAGAGGCTATATCAGCGTGCGCGGAAGACAATGCGACCTTTGGTCAGATCATAAGGAGTCAGCTGGACGGTAACTTTATCGCCAGTGAGGATCCGGATGTAGTTTTTACGCATTTTGCCTGAAATGTGGGCTATCACCACATGACCATTTTCAAGCTCTACACGAAACATTGTGTTTGGCAAGGTTTCAAGGATAGTGCCTTGCATTTCAATGTTGTCTTCTTTCGCCATTAATTAATTATCCCATTAGCCTTCGAATATAAAAAACGGGCGTATCATGCCCCAAATTCCCCCCGCTGTAAAGGGGAAGTACTTAGCAAACTTGGGAATACTCCCAGCCCGTCGGTGTGAGAATTTGATATGGGCGATACAAACGCTTGTAAGACATCTTACGGTTTTCATCTATTTGATATCCGAGATAAACAAATTCTTTATTCATGAGTTTCGCCAGTCGACACTGAATTAAAATTAACAGTGCGCCGAGGGAGCGATGTTCTTCGTCGGGGTCAAAATAGCTGTAAATTGCCGAAAGACTATTGGGCAAACTATCAGTGACCGCAACTGCCAATAATTTATTTCCATCATAGACTTCGATAAACGTTGGCGGTAACCAATGGCAAAAAAGAAAGTGATTATATTGATCTTCACTTGGGGGAAACATGGGGCCGTCAAAATGTCGTCCACGAATGTAATGTTCATATAGCGTATATTGCTCGGCGGTTTGCTCCGATGTTATACGCCAAGTCAGATCTTGGTTTTTTGCTAAAGTGCGTTTTTGGCGTTTCGATGGGACAAATTCATGCGTTGGTACACGGATTGGTTGGCATGCACTGCATCTAGGGCAACGTGGTTTGTAGATAGAGCTGCCACTGCGGCGAAAACCCACTGCGAGCAAACGCTCAAATAAAATGGGATCGAGCGTATCTTCTTGGATGACGAGTAGCTGCTCCTGCTGGCCATCAAGGTAGCTGCAGGGAAATATTTGACTGATACCGATAGCGATCGATGCTTTACTCGAGTTCAAGGATGACCTCTTTAGTGGCCCAAGTATTTGGGTCCACGGGATTGTTTCTCAGTTCGCTCAGTAACGTTATAAAATCAATGCGTTTAATAGCTTTAGCTCCCAAACTTTCTAGGTGGGGATTCATCACTTGTGCGTCGATGAGTTTGAATCCCATCTTGAGTAAATGTTGTTGCAGTGCTGCAACGGCGGCCTTGGACGCATTGGTTTTACGGTGAAACATGGATTCGCCACAAAATACTTGGCCGATCGCTAAGCCGTAAAGCCCACCGATTAAACGTTCACCTTCCCACACTTCAATGGAGTGGGCATGACCTGTGTGATGCAATTCGCGATAGGCCATTTGAATTTCTTGGGTGATCCAAGTGCCGCTCTGTTTTTCTCTTGGCTGCGCGCATCCCGCCATCACATCGGTGAAAGCGTGATTGATAGTGATCCGCCAAGGTTGCTTTTTTAAGTACTTACGCAGGCTGGTGCTGATGTGAATTTCACCTGGAATAAACACGGCGCGGGGATCCGGCGACCACCACAGGATGGGATCGTCAGAATTAAACCAAGGAAAAATACCGTTGTAGTAAGCAGAGAGTAAACGTTCAGGACGTAAGTCGCCGCCGATAGCCAATAAACCATTAGGATCGGTTAAGGCGAGCTCGGGCGAAGGAAAAGCGTCAAATTCGTGATTCAGGAAAGACAGTGACTTCACAATTGAGTATGATTTAGTTATAGACCTTATTATTAAGTTAGCGGAAATTCAGATATGTGGAAACCTACTCTAGCAAGCTTTATGTTTATTTTTGCTTTTATCATCAGTCCCGCTAATGCTGGCTATGATCGCAATCAAGCCGTGCCAGTTGAGAAAGTACTCTATGGCGATATCACTTCGGTACGTAATATCACCGAAACCCAGTTAATTGAAGACCGTAATCAAGGTTGGAAAACCTTCGGCGGCGCCTTAGCGGGTGGGGTGATTGGTAATCAGTTTGGTGGCGGTTCGGGTCGAGATGTGGCGACGATTTTAGGTGCCTTGATTGGTGGGGGTATCGGTAACCGTTATGGCAGCGGTACTAGCGTGCAATCGTTTAAGCTAGTGGAACTGATGATCAATCAAGAAGATGGTACTCAGGTCATGGTGATCCAAGATTACGATGCTGGCATGACGTTTAACGCGGGTGACAGAGTTCGAGTGGTGTACCTGCAAGGTGGCGTGCGTGTTGATATCGCGATGTAAGCGATTGTCTCATCTTGAATAAGTGCTCATCTTCAGTAAATGGTCATCTTGAGTAACGGACGGTAATGCAATGACACGGACAGAACTAAGCCAATATTTAGCCGATTTTTTACATGTGTCGGCCTTTAAGGATTACGCACCCAATGGGCTGCAGGTAGAAGGCAAGGATGAGATCCACACCTTAGTAACGGGCGTGACAGCGTGTCAGGCCTTGATCGATGAAGCGATTCGATTAAACGCCGATGCGATATTGGTTCATCACGGCTTTTTTTGGAAGAATGAACCTGAAGTGATCACAGGCATGAAACAACGCCGAATTAAGGCGTTGCTCAAGCATGATATTAGCTTGTTTGGGTATCATTTACCCTTAGATGCCCACCCAATGCTCGGTAATAACGCGACTTTGGGGAGACAGCTTGGGATCGTCGACGCAGAAGCCATCGAAGAGGTGGCTCAGGGGCTACTGTGGCGTGGAAAACTTGATCTTGCAGTCAGTGCTAGCGAATTTTCTCACACCCTTGAGAATGCGTTAGGCAGAGCCCCACTGCATATTGGTGATGGCGATGCAAAGATCCAACATTTAGCTTGGTGTACTGGTGGCGCACAGGATTATATCGATGTTGCGGCGAATTTAGGTGTGGATGCGTTTATCAGTGGCGAAGTGTCCGAGCGAACGTTCCATAGTGCGGTAGAGCAGGGCATACATTATTTTGCGGCGGGGCACCATGCGACAGAACGTTTTGGCATTCAAGCCTTAGGCCGTCACCTCGCCCGCGAGTTTGATCTCGTGCACCATTTTGTGGATATCACCAATCCGGTCTAATCCATTCATAAAGCGGCTCGTGATGACCATCTAACTGTTTTATTCCTAAACGAAAGGCGAGCATGGTTCGCCTTTTTTATTGTGGTTTTATTGTTACTTATCGTCACTCAAATCCGTTCCTCTAGCGTTTGTGCAATCAGCTCTTAGCTGCTGCTAGATTAGCTCCAAAGTGGACAATATAAAGATGCCTAAGGTGCACGTGATCAGCGAGCAGACTGTGGTTAGCGCAATAATATTGGCCGCAAGGGGCGCATTGCCACCCATGGCGCGCGCCATCACATAGCTTGCGGCTGCGGTGGGTGCAGAACTCATTAAAAAAACCAGTGCTAACTCAATCCCTCGATAACCCAACAGCAAGGCCCCAATAGTGATAAAAAGCGGGGCAAAGATCAGTTTCAATGCGGTCGAGAACCAAGTTGTATGCTTTTCATGTTTGAGTGAACCAATATCGAGCGAGCCGCCGGTACACAGTAGCGCTAATGGCAGGGTCATATTGGCAAAGTATTGTCCCGCATCGAGCACCATTTTCGGTACTGGAATAGCAAGCAAATAGAACAACATGCCTGCCATAATGGCAATGATCAACGGGTTTTTGGTGATGGTCTTGATGATCACGCCAAATGCACGTTGGCTGGATTCTTCGCCTTTAGGGCTTAGGCAAATAACCGCTTGAATGTTATACAGCAGCGTCATCGAGGCAACATAGACCGCTGCTAAGGCAACACCAGAACTCCCATAGGCGTTGGAAACGTAAGCTAAGCCGATAATGGCGGTATTGGCCCTAAAACCCCCTTGAATGATCACACCTTGGTCTTTGTGCTTGGGAAATAGCCGCCCAGTTGCATAGGTGGAAAGTATAAAAAACAGGAAATTGGCCGCTAAACCATAGCCAATCAAGGGCGCACTGGAGGCGAGATCATGATTGGAACTAATGATGCTAAGGAACAGCAAGGCAGGCAGCGTCACGTTAAAGACTAATCTTGATGCAACATCAATAAAGTTTTCATTGATGACTTGGATGCGTTTTAGGATCACACCGAGCGCTAACATCAAACAGATTGGGCCCGTAATCGAGGCAGAAAACAGCAACTGCTCAACGATATTTCCCATAACTACTCCTCGAATTATTCATTTAGCACTGTGTCGATTTTAGACTTGTCACTGATATGAATGTCATATTGCCGTGAATCTCTTGTCGATAGAAATACGAGTTTTAACTCGGTCTCTTAAACCACTCAGTTAAAATTAAATGGCTTAAACTCAGTCTTTTAAAAGACTGAGTGACACTTGCGACCACGAATCGGCTCAAACAATCGATATCAACAAATAAGGCCACATAAAATGCGGCCTTATTGATTTTTCGAGCGTTATCTAGCGCAGATTACTTAACCCGCATGCCAGGCTGTGCGCCTTCATGGGGTTCTAAAATCCACAGGTCGCTGCCACCAGGGCCAGCGGCCAAAACCATGCCTTCTGACATACCAAAACGCATCTTACGTGGCGCTAAGTTGGCGACCATCACAGTTAGTTTGCCTTCGAGATCTTCTGGCGAATAGGCCGATTTGATCCCTGCAAACACTTGGCGTGTTTCGCCACCGATGTCGAGCTGCAACTTCAGTAACTTGTCTGCGTCAGCAACATGCTCGGCTTTCACGATACGAGCGATACGCAGGTCGATTTTCGCAAAATCATCAAAGTTGATGGTTTCACTGATAGGATCGTTAACCAGAGGCTCACTGCTGACATTAGATGATTCAACCGTTTTTTCAGGCGCAGCCGTCTTTGGTGCATCGGCCGTGACTTGCAGGTTATCCTTAGAGTCGGCAACCATAGCATTGACTTTATCCAGCTCAACACGTTGCATCATGGCTTTGAATGGCGCGATTTCATGACCCGCTAAATCTTGGTTCAATGCACTCCAAGTGAGCGGTAGTTGGAAAAAGGCTTCCACATCTTGGGCTAAACGTGGCAATACAGGTTTGAGATACGTCACTAGAATACGGAACAGATTCAAGGCATTTGAACACACTTGATGGGCCGCTTCCTGTTGATCATCGTGTTTCACCATTTGCCAAGGTGCTGCATCGGCTACAAAACCGTTAGCAATATCCGCCAGTGCCATGATTTCGCGCATTGCTTTGCCGTATTCGCGGCCTTCGTAAAATTCGGCAATCACATCTTGCTTGGCTAGAAACGCTTCAGTCAGGGTGGTGTCGTGAATTTTCGCTAGCTTGCCATCGAAACGTTTAGTGATAAAACCTGCGGTGCGCGAGGCTAAGTTCACTAGCTTACCGACTAAGTCTGAATTCACGCGCTGGGCGAAATCTTCGAGATTTAAATCTAAATCGTCGATACGGCTGCTGAGTTTGGCGGCGTAGTAGTAACGTAAATATTCAGGATCTAAATGATCTAAATAAGTTCGCGCCTTGATGAAAGTGCCTTTGGATTTTGACATCTTAGCGCCGTTGACCGTCACATAGCCGTGGGCATAGACGCTGTTTGGCTGGCGGTAACCTGAGCCGTGTAACATGGCTGGCCAAAACAGACTGTGGAAGTAGACTATGTCTTTACCGATGAAGTGATAAACCTCGGCGGTTGAATCTTTGCCCCAGAATTCCTCAAAGCTCAGCTCAGGGCGTTTGTCACAGAGGTTTTTGAACGAACCCATATAACCGATAGGCGCATCGAGCCAAACGTAGAAATACTTACCTGGCGCATCGGGAATTTCGAAACCAAAATACGGTGCATCACGGGTGATATCCCATTGCTGCAGACCTTGCTCGAACCACTCGTCGAGTTTATTGGCCATCTCGACTTGCAGTGCGCCAGAGCGAGTCCACTCTTTTAGCATGCCTTCGAAGGCGGGCAGGTCGAAGAAAAAGTGCTCAGTGTCTTTCATCACTGGTGTCGCACCCGATACCGCTGATTTTGGATTGATGAGCTCAGTTGGGCTGTAAGTCGCGCCGCAGGCATCACAGTTATCGCCGTATTGGTCCGGTGACTTACACTTAGGACAAGTGCCTTTTACGAATCGGTCTGGCAGGAACATGGATTTCTCAGGATCGAACAGCTGAGAAATACTCTTGCTCTTGATATAGCCATTCGCACGTAGCTTGAGATAAATATCACTCGCCAGTACGCGGTTTTCATCGCTGTGGGTGCTGTGATAGTTATCGAAGGCGATATTGAAATCGGCAAAATCATGCTGATGTTCTTTGTTCACTTGGGCAATCATGTCTTCTGGCGCTATGCCTAATTGCTGTGCTTTAAGCATGATTGGCGTGCCATGGGCGTCATCGGCACAAATATAGTGGCACTCATGTCCACGAAGCTTTTGATAACGCGACCAGATATCTGTCTGTATGTATTCCAGCATGTGACCTAAATGTATCGGTCCGTTTGCATAGGGAAGTGCGCTGGTCACGAGAATTTTACGTTGTGAAGTTGCCATCTTGTCTCAAATATCGTGGTGGGCCAAAAATATTGGTAGAGATACTAACCGATTACAGGATGATTTTCATCAAAACCTGAGCCAATTGAGCTAAATCTGCGCTAATGTTTTCTGCATTATCTGGTACACTTGGGCAAATTTATTGGTGGGGGTAATTCTTTTGTCTTCAACTCAAACTGATTATCGTCTGAATGACGATCTTCTCGGGCCAGTTCTGGCTATTCTCGATTCATTTGTTGACCCGTATCTCGCGAAAGGGTTAGTGAGCGCAGGATGCGTAAATAAGCTGGCATTGGAAGGTAAGCGTTTGCAGCTTGGCTTAGTCTATCCATACCCTTGTATGACTCAGTATCGCGACACTGTTATGGCGCTGACGAATAAGTTAGCGGTGCTCGATGCTATTGATGAAGTCGAGTGTGAAATCGATTTTCAACCTAAAGCCTACTCAGCGTTATCTTCTATTGCGCCGATTGCCAATGTGAAGCAAGTGATTGCCGTAGCCTCAGGTAAGGGCGGCGTGGGTAAGTCAACCACAGCGGTGAACTTAGCTTTGGCATTAGCGGCCGAAGGTGCGCAGGTGGGTATTCTCGATGCGGATATTTACGGCCCGTCAGTGCCTATGATGTTAGGTATTCCTAATTTCAGACCGCTTTCCCCCGATGGCAAACATATGACAGCCGCCAGTGCCCATGGTATTGCCGCGCAGTCGATTGGTTTTATGCTCAGTGGTGATGAAGCTGCCGTGTGGCGTGGCCCAATGGCCGCGGGCGCGTTGGCCCAGTTACTGAATGAAACCCAATGGCCAGAACTGGATTATTTAGTCGTTGATATGCCACCAGGCACAGGGGATATTCAGCTCACGTTATCGCAAAAAGTCCCTGTGAGCGGCGCTGTTATCGTGACTACACCGCAGGATATCGCGCTGGCCGATGCCAAGAAGGGCATCAATATGTTCCAGAAAGTGAACATTCCTGTGCTGGGTATTGTCGAGAACATGAGTTTCCATTTATGTCCTGAGTGTGGTCATAAAGAACATCCATTTGGAACACACGGCGGCAGTAAAATTGCTGAACGCTATCAAGTTCCACTGTTAGGCGCTTTGCCGCTGCACATCAATATCCGTGAAGCCATGGATAATGGTGCGCCGACCGTCGTTGCCGATCCTGACAGTGAAGTCGCAGCTCTTTATCGGGAAATTGCCCGTAAAGTGGGCGCAGAATTGGCTTTAAAGCAAAGCCAGAAAACAGTTTCTATTAGTGTTTCAGATGACGAGTAAGGTTTAAGGGTATGAATTCTCAGCAGTGTGTCATTATTGCAATTGCTGGCGCGTCAGCATCGGGCAAAAGTTTAATTGCCAAAACGATTTTTGACGAATTGCGCCGCGATTTAGGCACAGATCAAATTGGGGTAATTAATGAAGACGCGTACTATCGCGATCAGAGTCATTTATCCATGGATGAACGGGTATTAACGAATTACGATCATCCAAAAGCGCTGGACCATCAATTGTTGTGCACGCATTTACAGTTGCTCAAGTCTGGCGAAGCTGTTGATATCCCTTGTTATAGCTATACAGAACATACACGCACTGCAGAAACTTTAAAGATGACACCGAAAAAGGTGATCATTTTAGAAGGTATCTTATTGCTGACCGATCCTAAGTTACGTGCCCTGATGGACGCGAGTGTGTTTATGGACACGCCGCTGGACATTTGTTTCCTACGTCGCTTAACTCGTGATGTGGCCGAGCGGGGCCGTACTATGGAGTCTGTGATTTCACAGTACAAGAAAACCGTGCGTCCTATGTTCTTACAGTTTATCGAACCCTCGAAACAATACGCCGATATTATCGTTCCCCGTGGCGGCAAAAATCGTATTGCGACCGATATTTTAAAGACTCGTATCCAACATTTACTGGCAAAATAACGACATAAAAACTCAAGGAGTAATAGGCAAGATGCGCTTAACCGATATCGAAATTGAACAGGCCCTTGATAACGGCACTATCGTAATAGAACCTCGCCCAGGCATAGAAGCTATTTCAGGCGTCAGTGTTGATGTGCGCTTAGGTGGACAGTTTCGCGTCTTTAAAGATCATACCGCGCCTTTTATCGACTTGAGTGGTCCAAGTGCTGAGATGCAAGCGGCGCTCGATCGGGTGATGAGTGAGATTATCGAAATCCCCGATGGCGAAGCATTTTTCTTGCATCCTGGCGAATTGGCTTTGGCTGTGACTTACGAGAGCGTAACTTTACCTGCTGATATCGTCGGTTGGCTTGATGGCCGTTCGTCTCTAGCGCGTTTAGGCCTGATGGTACACGTAACGGCGCACCGTATCGATCCGGGTTGGCAAGGTAAAATTGTGCTCGAGTTTTATAACAGCGGCAAGTTGCCTTTAGCTTTGCGTCCACGCATGACTATAGGTGCGCTTAACTTTGAACGCTTAAATCATGCGGTTGCACGTCCTTATAACACTCGTAAGAGTGCCAAGTACAAAGATCAGCAAGAAGCGGTGGCTAGCCGTATCAGTCAGGACTAATACGCGTGTTCTGGGTGAATGGCGCATCGCAGGCAAGTGTCGACCCTTCTGATCGAGGGCTTGCCTACGGTGATGGTCTGTTTGCAACGATGCGAACGGACGCTGAGGGGATTATGTTTTTTGAAGCCCATCAAGCCCGTTTAACCGCAGGCGCCGCAAGGCTTGGATTTCAATGGCAAATGAGTGAAGCATTGCAACAGCAACTGAATACCTTAGCCATTGAATATCCTCATCATTGCATTAAGTTAATCGTTTCCCGTGGTGCTGGTGGCCGTGGCTATACACCGCCAGAAACGGTTAATCCTACCGAAATCGTCTCAGTTCATACTATCCCCGGCCATTATGCTCAGTGGCAGCAACAGGGTATTAGCCTTAAAACTTCGTCGGTACGATTGGGTTTGCAGCCTCTGTTGGCAGGGATGAAGCATTTAAATCGACTCGAACAAGTTTTGATTAAATCACACTCTTTACCGCAGGGATTTGATGACTGGTTAGTCAAAGATATCGAGGAGAATGTGATTGAATCTTCGATGGCGAATGTGTTTTTTATCAAAGATAATCGCATTATCACGCCTTCATTAGCCCTGTGTGGCGTGGCGGGTGTGATGCGCGAACAGATCATATTGGCCTTGCTTGAACAGAACATGAATATCGAATGTTTGCCCGTTGGCGCCGAGCGTTTAATCGAATTTGACTCAGCGTTTATCACTAACAGCGTTTTAGGGATTGTGGATGTACTGGCGATAGACTCGCTCAAGTTCACCCGTGCTCCGATTACCGCGCAACTTAGACAGACACTTTCACTCACTCTATGAAAAAAATCATTATTATCGCCAGTTCAACCCTGTTGACCTTGCTAACCTTAGTCTGTTTGGGTGCCTTTTGGGGCTATCAAACGGTTGTCGAATACAGTCAAACGCCGCTGAGTCTCAGCGAGCCTAAAGAGTTGAAGGTTGAACGCGGCACCAGTGTAAATCAACTGGCGCAGCAACTTGCCGATGACGGCGTTATTCAAGATACGTGGAAACTCAAGTGGCTACTTAAGTTTCGTCCTGAGCTTGCCAAAATTCGCACGGGACTTTATGAAATATCACCTTCACAAACGATTACTGATTTACTCAATGATTTGATCGCTGGGAAAGTAAAAACCTTCAGTTTGACCTTAGTTGAAGGTAAAACTATTGTGGAATGGGAACAACAGCTTACCAGTGCTCCGCATTTACAAATGTCACCAGAAGCATTTGCAGCGGTATTGATGGCACAAGGCGATGATTCTGGTTTGCCTGAAGGAAAATTCTTCCCCGACACTTATCATTATACCGCCGAGGCGGATGCTAAAGTCATGCTGACTCAAAGCTATAAAATGATGGAGCAGGAGCTTGCCAAAGCGTGGGCAGAACGGGCGCCAAATTTGCCGTTAAAATCGCCCTATGAAATGCTGATTTTGGCATCGATAGTTGAAAAGGAAACCGGCCAAGCCCATGAGCGTGAGCAAATCGCCGGTGTATTTGTTAATCGTCTTAACCTAGGTATGCGTCTGCAAACCGATCCGACCGTTATTTACGGCATGGGTGATCGCTATAAGGGTAATATCACCCGCAAAGATTTAGTCGAAGAGACGCCTTTTAATACTTATCGTATCTTTGGATTGCCGCCAACGCCGATAGCTGCACCGAGTAAAGCCTCATTGATGGCCGTGTCTAAGCCCGCCAGTGTGAGTTACCTTTATTTTGTATCGCGCAACGATGGCACCCATGTGTTTTCAACCACGCTTGAAGAACACAATCATGCTGTAGACGTCTATCAGCGTAAGACAAAACCAGCGACGCCAGAAAAATCACCAAAGTAAAAATGCAGAGAAAGAAAATCCAATGTCAGTTTTTGCAAAATTTATCGTTATTGAAGGCTTAGAAGGCGCAGGTAAGTCGAGTGCGATTAACCTTATTCGCGACTTTATTGAAAAGCATACGGGTAAAGCACCGATTTGCACCCGCGAACCGGGCGGTACACCATTGGCTGAACGTATCCGTGATTTAGTTAAGATTGCCGATGCGAACGATCCCCTGTGTGATGAGGCCGAGTGTTTACTCATTTATGCTGCCAGAGCTCAGTTGGTTGCTAATGTCATAAAGCCCGCGCTTGCGCAAGGGCAATGGGTATTGGGTGATAGACATAATCTATCGTCATTAGCTTATCAAGGTGGTGGCAGAGGGTTAATGCCGTTAGTGGAAGCGGTGAGCACTGCAACACTAAAGGGATTTAAACCCGATCTTACTTTGTACTTAGATTTAGATCCTAAGCTTGGACTTACCCGCGCAGCTAAACGTGGTGAGCTTGATAGAATTGAGCAACAAGCGATTGATTTCTTTGAGCGCGCACGCGCTACATATCTCAAACTTGCCAGCGAAGATGACAGTATCGTGGTTATAGACGCGAGCCAAACTATGGCCGAAGTGCACAAAGATATCTTAGCCGTGCTTCAGGCGATGGTATGGTAGCCGAGTCCGGATTTACGGCTGAGCAATTACCTTGGCTCGAAGGGCCAAGACAGGCATTTTTAGCTCAATTAGCGCGTCAAAAAATACCTCACGCACAACTCGTTGGCATTGATTCAGCCTATGGCGGTGAGTTGCTGAGTGTGTTTATGGCGCGCGCGGCTATGTGTGTGCAGCCAACGCCTGTGGGAGCGTGCGGTTTTTGTAAGTCTTGTCAGCTCTATGATGCGGGCAATCATCCTGATTTTTATCATATCGCCGCCGATGGCAATCAAATTAAAGTCGATCAAATTCGTGAGCTGTGTACGCGTCTGACAGCCACCGCACAGCAAAGTGGCAGGCGTGTAGCGATTATCCACCACAGCGAGCGTCTTAACTCCGCTGCTGCGAACGCACTCCTTAAAACCCTTGAGGAGCCTGGTAAAGACACCTTACTGATTTTGCAGTCGGATACGCCTGCACGTTTGATGGCGACGGTTAGCAGTCGTTGTCAACGCATTCCTTTTGTCGTTCCGAGTCGAGAGGTCATCAAAAACTGGCTTGCCCAGCGATGTGGTATTCAAGAGGATGTAACTTGGTGTTTGAGTGTCGTGGGTGGGCCGTTAAAGTTGGCTGAGAGCTTGCTGTCTGAGAGTAGTCAACAGAGTCGGTATCAATCCTTGCTACAATTTCGCAAAGATTGGGCACAAAGTTTGTCGTCTGGTCATCTGTGTGCTAGTTTGTTAATAATAAGTGAACAACAAATAATTGATGTTCTTAAGGTTTTGTACCTACTTATACGACAGGTTTTACTGAAAAATAGCCATCAAGATGCGTTTGTTCATGCGCAGCTCGGGAATTTGGCGGCTAAGATCATGGGAATGTGTCATAGCTTAAGCACAATGCCGAGCGTCAATTATCTGGCCCTGTGTCAAAGTTATGTCTTAGAATATAGAGAGATAACAAATAAGTAATATGCCATGGTAGATCTCGTCGTTAATTTTGATACCTTACATCAGTTATATCGTGCCTATATGCCTTTTATTAAGCCGGCAGGATTATTTATTGCGACCAGTGAAAGTCATTATCTTGGCCAACCGCTGACGATTGCGTATCGTTTACCCGGCGCAACCCTCACTAATGAATTTCGTGGTGTTGTGGTGTGGATTAATCCCTTAGGAGCGTCGGGTGGCCGCCCTGTGGGGATTGGCATTAAAATTATTTCTGAGCCAGATAGCCATAAACACCATATCGAAAAGTTACTGTCCCGCGAACTCGCCTCCGGCGATCTAACCTGCACTATGTAGCTTAGCCTGCATTATTGATCTGGTTTAAACGTTTGTTCACTGCCTAAACTGGCTATTTACTTCTGTTGAATTTGACCTCGATCTCTTGGCTGGGTATCCTTGTCGTCCTTTGTTACTCTGCTTGGAAATCCTTGTGCTTATTGATTCACACTGCCATCTCGATCGCCTCAAAGCGGCGCCTGATCAACAAACCTTAGAACAGATTCTTGCTAATGCTAAAGCCCGTGGCGTGGACTATATGTTGTGCGTGAATGTACGCCAGCAAGGATTTGAATCGATGCGAGATAAAGTTGCAGCCTTCGAACAGGTATTTTTGTCATCGGGTGTGCATCCATTAGACGTTAAAGAAGGCCTCGATGTTGAGCAAATCCGCCGCTTTGCCACCGATCCTAAAGTGGTCGCGATTGGTGAAACGGGGTTAGATTATTTTTATGCAGACGACACTAAGCTGTTGCAACAGCAATGTTTTGAGCAGCAGATTGCCCTTGCGGTAGAAGTGAATAAACCTTTAATTGTCCATACCCGTGATGCACGTGAAGATACGATCAATATGCTTAAGCAGGGCAACGCGGATAACGTTGGCGGCGTGCTGCATTGCTTTACCGAAAACTGGGAGATGGCGAAAGCGGCGATTGACCTCGGCTTTTATATTTCGGTTTCTGGCATAGTCACTTTTAAAAATGCGGGTGATCTGCGAACCGTTATTCGCAAAGTGCCTCAGGATCGTCTGCTAGTTGAAACTGATTCGCCTTATTTGGCGCCGATCCCACACCGTGGACAAGAGAATCAGCCTGCCTATGTGCGCGATGTGGCTGAGTTTGTGGCAGAGCTTAGAGGTGAGCGCTACGAAGATCTTGCGGAGTACACCAGCAATAACTTTTTTAATTTATTCAAAGATGCAGCGCGTTTAGTTGGCCGTTAGCTGCAAGTGTTTTGACCCTGAGTATGCTATTGCGTGATTGTCAATACTGTGGCCAAAAGACTCAGGCATAAAGGCACTGGCTCAAAGATATTGGCATAAAAAAAGGCCCAAAACGATTAAAGCTGTTTGGGCCTAGGGGAATGGCTCATTGAAGAGCCGTGCGCTACAGGTGAAAGCGCCATGCAGTGCGCTTTACAATAGACTCAGTGTAGTCGAGCTTTTGTCTTATAGTCGCGCTCACTTTCTTCTTTTTTAGGTTATTTATCGCTAAAAAACAGCGAAATTATAACGATTTTGTCTGTTCTGGTAGCAGTAACACTTTATCTTTCACTAAGTCTCTGGGTAGATTGTTTTTTAACTTATTGCCTAAATGTTTCGCCATGCCTAATGGTGCTCCGCCATAACAGACGATCACTTCACCTTGAGCTTTCACTGCGGTGTTTAGGGCAATATCTCGCCCCATCAAATATTCTTTCGCTTCAACATCGCTCACATCGACCGTTTTTGCGGTTGGGCTGAGCTGTTTTCCTGCTAATGCAATAATCGCTTCATGGCGGACTTTAAAGCCGTGTTTACTGTTATCGGCGAGTTTAATACCAATGCGCTGAAAGCGCATACGGCCGACAAAAGCGTTGAATTCATGCGGAAATAGCCAGAATTCATCATCGCGAACCATGATGAGTTCGTCCGGTAAGCTGATGCCTAAATCCTGCTGAAAATAGTCTTTGATCCCTTGGGCTTGTTTCGCTGATGCGGGCGTGAAGGGAAAGTTTTTCTGTAGTTTAGGCTCTGGTTGTAAACGCGGCACTGAGGCCGTTTTTGTTAATTTAGCGACAAAGAAACCTTCACTGTCGTAAATCTGTGGCCAGACATGTAAGAAGCCTTCGGGCGTTGTAGCTCGATTTGCACCATCAAATAAATCGCTTAAGGATTCAAATTGCACCGCATCGCCGTAGACTTGCTTTAAATACTCGCACACGCCTTGGTTTTCGAGGCGGTTTAAGGTGCAGGTTGAGTAGACCAAACTGCCACCGGGTTTCAGGGCGAGAAACGCCGATTTGATTAAGGCTTTTTGGGTTTCGCTAATCGCCAGCACATCGTCTAGGTTCCAGTGTTTTAGCGCATCGGCGTCTTTACGCACTGTGCCTTCACCGCCACAGGGCGCATCGATAAGCACGGCATCAAAACTTTCGTACAGGTATTCGCCAAATACACGGCCATCGAAATGGGTGAGGGCGCAGTGGCTCGCGCCCATGCGCAGCACATTGGCGTGCAATACTTTTACGCGGCTCGCCGAATACTCATTCGCCACCAATAAGCCTTGGTTTTGCATTAATGCGGCCATTTGCGTGGTTTTTGAACCCGGTGCGGAGGCGAGATCGAGTACGCACTGCCAATGTGCATTCGGTGTAAAAAGTGCGGTCGGCGGCAACATAGAGCTGGCTTCTTGAATGTAGAATAAGCCTTGGATGTGCTCTAAGGCATTGCCGAGTTGTTCTTCTTCGTCGTAACTGATCCAAAATCCGTCTTCACACCAAGGAATAGGATCGAACGTCCAGCCCTTAGGTTGCATCAAGGTCTTAAAGTTGTCACTGCTGATTTTTAAGGTATTGACCCGAATTGAACGTCTAAGCGGCCTGTCGCAGGCGGCAATAAACTCGTCCATGGATAAATGGGCGGGGAGTTCTTGGGTGATTGTATCGATAAAATTTTGATTTAATTGGACCATTGATTTCATTGAACCATAGGAAAATAGACTGTGTATCAACTGGCGCGAGTATATCATAATCCCTTATTGGGTCTGAGATTTTCTCCCGAGCAGCCAAGGCTGCTATTGTTATTTAATGTTTATGCTCTGACGATTTGAGCGATATTGGAATGAGTCGCCATAAAGCTAGCACTCAGTAGCCATGAGCTAATAGAATAAAAACAAATAAAAATAAGGGGATTAGCGTGCTGAATCGCGTGTGGTTGGCTTTTTTTATCACAGCATTGCTTGCAATAGCGGTGCAACTGTTCAATGGGCACATAGAAGTCCTATCGGCTTCGGTCGCCGCATTATTTGCGAGTGCTAAGCTTGCTGCTGAAATTTCCCTTGGGCTGATTGGCGTGCTTTCTCTGTGGATGGGATTGATGCAGGTAGGAGAAAAGGCTGGCGTTGTCGGCGCTATTGCCTTTGTGTTTGAGCCATTACTGCGCCGTTTGATGCCTGAAGTGCCCAAGGGGCATCCCGCCTTTGGCAGTATCACGATGAATTTAACAGCGAATATCTTTGGGTTAGATAATGCCGCCACGCCACTTGGTTTAAAGGCTATGCATGATTTACAGAGTTTAAATCCGCTAAAAACCGTGGCGACCAATGCGCAAATCTTATTTTTAGTACTCAATACTTCCTCTGTGACCTTAGTGCCTGTGACGGTATTCCTTTATCGTGCCCAGCAAGGTGCCGCTGCGCCTGCGGATATTTTCTTGCCGATTTTACTGGCTACTTCGGCATCGACATTGGCGGGCTTGCTGGTTGTGGCGTTAGTGCAGCGAATTTCATTATTAAACTCAGTGGTGCTCGGTTATGGCGCCTTGATGCTCTCAGGATTAGTGGCGAGTGGTTTTTATCTGATGACTTTAAGTGCTGAGGCCATTGGCACAGTGTCGACGGCAATGGGCAATGGTATTTTGCTGTTATTGGTATTTACCTTCGTGATTGTTGCGGGCATCCGTAAGGTGGCGGTTTATGATGAGTTTATTGATGGGGCGAAGGCGGGTTTTGCCCAATCCATCCAATTGATCCCTTATTTGCTCGCCATGCTATTAGCGATTGGTTTACTGCGTGCATCCGGCGCCTTGGATTATCTGTTGCACTTGATTGCCACTGGTGTGCGGATATTAGGTTTTGATACGCGTTTTGTCGATGCTATGCCGACCGCGCTGATGAAACCTTTTAGTGGCTCAGGCGCCAGAGCCATGATGCTTGAGACAATGGATCACCACGGAGTAGATTCCTTTGCGGGTCGATTAGCGGCGATTTTTCAGGGTAGTACTGAAACCACTTTCTATGTTCTCGCTGTGTATTTTGGTTCTGTGGGTATTCGCCATGGACGCCACGCCTTGGCTTGCGGTTTAACTGCGGACTTTGCAGGGATCAGCGCCGCGATTGCTGTTTGTTATTGGTTTTATGGATAAGGGGGCTAGAGTATTGAGCGATCTAGAATGTCTCAATAACATTGCGAGAGAAGCTAAAAATAAATCAGGCGCATTATGCGCCTGATTTATTTATAAGAGCTTTAATATTAGTGCGTTGGTGTAAGTATTTTGATGAAAAAAATTACTGGGCTGGTGCCCATTGCTGCCATTCGTTTTCGGCTTTGTGTTGTAATCTTAATACTGTGCCAGTCGCTAAATGATTACCCTCTTGAGTCGTGTCCTTAGTCGCCACATTGATGCCGCCAGCGAGTAAGGTTTCCAGCGAGCCCGCTTCGATTTGGGCACCAGAGAAGAGGCCTACATCGACTTTAATCCCTGAGGCATCCCAGAACTGACTGCTTTGATTCACTAAGTGACTGTACTGTGCCTCGATATGGGCCTGCATCAATACACTATTCCCCTGTGTCGATAGGCTATAACCGTCGATTTGACCGACTTTAATCCCTCGGAAGAAGATAGGTGTGCCGACTTTCATTGAGCCTAGGCTAGTATCTTCTAGAATGAATTTCAGCGCATCTTCGGCAACATTGGCATAGCTGCTGGCAGCGAGGTTGGCAACAAACTGGGTCGCTTTTTGACTACTCTTACCCGGTAAGACTCCTATGTAAGGACCTGTGATCAGCGTTTCTGGCGCTTTGATCCCCGCCAGAGAAATTTGTGCATCCACTAAATGATATTCACAGTCACTGCGGCTGAAATGTTCGGCATATTCCCCGTAGAGATATGCGCTAGCTGTGAGTGTATTAAGATCCGCATTGAGCTTCACCTGCGACACTTCACCCACTTGATGACCTTGATAGCGAATCGCGGCCTTGGCCGTCAGTTTGCTGGAGGCGGGTAATGTGAGGCGAATTGCCTGCGCCTGAGTTAATGCCAACTGCTTGCTCTCATAGAGTTTTAACGGGGTTGTATTGCTCACTTTGTCATTGCTATCAAGCAGTCCCAGACTGATGCTGCCCTTTAATGCTCCTTGAAGCGGCGCGACCGCAACATCAATGCCCGCAAGACTGGCACTGATATCCACGGCGCTGTTACGCCAGAATACTTTTGGCTTTTTCAGCAAGGGTTGAAACTGTTTGTCTATGGCGAGCTTGATAGCGAAGTCTTCGGTTTTGCTTTGCCAGTTCACTGAGTCAACTGTGCCAATTTGCATTTTTTTATAGTAAATCGGTGAGCCTTGGCTGACATCGGCGCCATCTTGACTGATTAACGTTAAATGCACTTGCTGCTGACGATCATAAAAAGCTGTCGCGGCATCCACAGAGCTAAAGAGGGTCAGAGCGCTGTTAGCAGCTAAAGGTGTGTCGCTGTGACCTTGGATCAAGCTAACTGCACCTTGAGTGAGCGTTGTAAAATCCCTTGCTTTGACTGAGACACCGTCTAACGATGCGTTTACCGTTAATGCCGACTCAGGCACAAAATAGCTGTCGCTGCGTATTAGACTGGCAAACTCAGGTTGTAGCTCGAGTTGGTATTCCACTGCCGATAAATCTTTGGTTAACTTAACCGCAAGCACTGAACCAATGGGGATTTGCTTGAAGCGAACTTGAGCGCCCGCTGAAATACCCATGTTTTCGGCTGAGGTTAAGGTCAAGAAACGCTTCTTCGATTGCAGTAAATCAGGCGCTTTGGCTTGTAAGGCAAAGCTGCTTGGTACCGCGCTTTTGGTGTTGATGCCTGGCAGGAAGTTGATCACGCTACCTGTCAGTAAGCGTTCTGGATTCTTAATGCCTGAGAGGGAAATATCAGCACCTTCAAGCCAAAACACGCCGTCGTTAGTTAACAGTGAACCGTATTGAGGTTCAAACTTAGCCACGGCTGTAACACCATTGGACGTGAGTTGTTTACTTAAAATACTGCCAATGTTCATGCCGCGATAAACGATGCGGGTACCTTTGTCGATACCGTTAGCGTCAGCCATGGTTAGGTTTATTTCTATGCCGCCAAGGGCAGTGGTTTCTGAATCATAAAGCGAAAAAACGTCACCGTTTTTAGCTATGTCTGCTTTATCGTCAGAGCTGAAACTCACGCCGCCAGCCAGAATGGACGCCAAACTCTCTGAACTGACTTTAACCCCAGTTAGTGAAGCATCAATTTTGACGCCAGAAACATTCCAAAAGTGAGAATTTTTCTTCACTAACCGCGCATATTGCTCTTGAATGAAAGCGCTGATAATGACTCTTTGATTGCCATCTAAACGATAGCTGACCACGCTACCCACTGGGATTTGGCGGAAAAATATTGGCGAGCCAACATCGAGCGAACCGAGTTTATCGGAGGTCAATTCGACCATCACACCTTCTGAGCCGATTTGCATCGGCGGTGGTTGGCGTTCTGCTTCAAAAAATGTTGACGCATTACCTTTACCCGGTTGAATCGCAATGTAGTTACCCGAAAACAGTGCATCTAAGCCTTCAACACCTGTGATGCTGGCCTTAGGGGTGACAAGCCAGAAGAGGGTCTCTTTATTTAAGAAAGGCTTAGCACGGTAGTCCATCATGACCTTAACGTTTACGCCCTTGAGATCTTCATCGATGCCAATGTCTTTTACTTTACCGACAGTCAAGCCTTGGTATTTGACTAAAGTTTTACCTACGTCAATCCCAGTGGCGCTCGGAAAGTGAATTTGAATTTCAACCCCCGATTCTTTAATGCTCTTAATGCCCAGCCACGCACCCAATGCCAACGCGACAATAGGCAGTAGCCAAATGGGCGAAAAGAGTTTTTTCTTTACAACTTTCGGCGATTCAATTTGTGTCATCTTGAGGTTCCAATCGATCCCAGAGTAAACGAGTGTCTAACACTTTTGCGGCTAACTGAGTTAACAGAATAACCAAGGCAAATGCAGTCGCTGCAGGCGCGGGTTTAGCATCGAGTAGTTGTCCCATATTCACTAATGCCACTGTGATTGAGATGACAAATAAATCGAGCATTGACCAACGACCAATCCATTCGATGATGTGAAAACCCACCATCAATTTCTTTTTTGAAATCGGAATATCAAAGCTGATCGCACACAGATAAATGGATAAGCCGATGATTTTAATCCATGGCACTAAAATACTGGCAGTAAAAACTATCACGGCAATGGGCAACATATCTGAATGCACTAGATGCAAAATGCCCGAAAAAATCGTGTCGTGCCGCACTTGCCCTTGATTGGTCAGCATAGTGATAGGGTAAATGTTGGCAGGCACCAGCAAGATGGCAGCGGTAATCAACAAAGCCCAACTTTTTTGTAGGCTGGAATAGTCTCTGACGTGCAACTCAGTTTCACAGCGCTGACAGTGCGTGAGTTCACTGCTGTTGAGTTGGCGACACACTTTACAGAGACATAGGCCGATATCTTTACCTTGTTGTTTCATATCAGCTATGACCTTCCAATAACGTCCACATATGTTCTAAATCGTATTCTCTTTGTAGAAACAAGGTCACGAGAAACAGCATAGTGAAGCAAAATGTGCCCATACCAAAATAAATGTCCGAAAAATCAGATAGCTGAAATGATGAAACTAAGAAGCTGATCACATAAATTTCCAGCATAGTGAGCTGCGATAAGATACCATGAAATTTTAATAACTGCTTCAATGAGTTACGCCAAAAAAGGCTACTCAACCCCCATTTTACAATTAAAATCTGTGTCAATATCGATAACAGTAATAAGCCTGGACCTATCACAGCTGCGGCAAGTACGGCGACACCTACAACCCAATAGCCTTGGTCAAATACTGCAAATGCCCCTTGGAAAACCGTGGTAGTACGAATACTGCCGAAAAAGTGGATCTCGAGTACGGGTAAAAAATTAGCAGGGAAATAAAACACTAATGCCGAAATACATAGGGCTAACATACCATTCACAGAGCAGTATGGCGTGTCATAAAGTGCAGTGCTGCAACGAGGACAGATTGCTCTAACGCCGCTAGGCAAGGCACGTTTGCGGACTGCTAAATCGCAGGAGCGGCATAGGGTTACTGAATTTTCTGCTGCGTTTTCATGCATATAAAAATATATATTAGCCTAATAGGAGTAATAACAGCGAGATCGGTGCAAAGTGTCGTGCTAGTTAGCTGTTCAGCCACGTCTAGCGCTTTTATAATCTTGGCAACGAAAGTACGCTAATAATATCAGATTAATCAGAACACTTGCATCACAAGTTCAATCTATGTCACTCTAGTTACTGTATATAAAAACAGTGCGAGGGCAGTCATGGCAGTAATAACACAGTTTGTCGTGGTCAGAGAAGGGGTTGAAAAGATGACATTCACATCTAAGAAGGAGGCTGATGCCTACGATAAGATGCTCGATATCGCCGATAACCTTATCCCCTTCATTCAAAAAGCTGATTTGGGTATAGATGAAAGTGTGGGCGAAAAGCTCGCATTCTATTTTGCTAACAATAAAGATGAGCTGACGAACTTGCTTAAAGGCGCAGTTCAGGTTAATAGTACGCCAACGAATCCGCCTGCAGCGAAAAAAGCGGCTAAAAAGACCGAAGCAGCAGAATAAAATTGTTAGGAAATGTAATGAAATCGAAATTTTATGAGTCACTTAACCGTCAAGCCTTGGCCTTGTTGGAAGGGGAAGATGACCTTGTTGCGGCGATGGCGAATTTTTCAGCCTTGCTCAATGATAATTTAACTGAGCTGAACTGGGTGGGATTCTACGTCATGCGTGGCGAACAACTAGTATTAGGCCCGTTTCAAGGTAAAGTGGCTTGTACACGCATTCCGTTAGGAAAAGGTGTGTGTGGTACTGCAGCATTCACTAATCAAACTCAGCGAGTGGCCGATGTCCATCAATTTGATGGTCATATTGCCTGTGATTCTGCCAGTAATTCTGAAATCGTTGTGCCAGTTCGTGCGCAAGGTAACGTGGTTGCCGTGCTCGATATTGACAGTCCTATCTTCGATCGTTTCGATGAAGAAGACCAAAAGGGGCTGGAATTACTGGTTAAAAGTTTTGAAAACTGCCTATTTGATTAATTTGCGTACAATAACGCATAATTCATAGTCGCAATCGGTGGCGTGCGCCTTATAATATGCGCCTGCACGCATTAAGCTGGTTTGATTGGCATGCAATGAATAAGCTTAGTGTTTTGAGCTGACAAAATTTGTTAAGGTATATTTTTTAACTTTAGTAAACGCGGCTAGGATGCTAATTTGTACGTTGACTCAATATTGAGTTTAACGAAGATAAACGACATGTAAGAAGCTGATATATATCACCTCGAATCGATGTCCCTTTTTGACTGTGGAAGTAATGATGGAATCAACAGAAAAGTTGACCGACACCAATGCAATTTTGGCGTATTTGTATGAAACATTTCCTTTGTGCTTTATTGCTGAAGGTGAAACTAAGCCATTAAAAATCGGATTGTTTCAAGATTTGGCTGAAAGGTTGGCTGATGATTCTAAAGTCAGTAAAACTCAGCTCAGAGTTGCCTTGAGACGTTACACCAGCAGCTGGCGCTATTTAAAGTGCGTTAAAGCAGGCGCACAACGCGTAAACCTGGATGGCGAACCTTGCGGCGAGTTAGAGCAAGAGCACATTGATCATGCTCAAGCCATGTTGAAAGAGAGTCAGGATAAGGCCAAAGCGAAACGTGCAGCACTTGCACCTAAGCCTGCGGCGAAGAAAACACCTAAAAAGGTGGCCGTTCCTCAGCGTGCTAAAACTGAGCGTCCTGCTAAGCCTGCGCCAAAAGCTGCAGCGCCAGTCGTCAATTATGTTCAAGCACAATTGACTGATTTAACGAAAAAACAACGCGTCAATGTTAAATTAGGTATGACACCCGTAGCCGGTGTGATTACTGACATTAACAAGGAAGATATTCATGTTCAGCTTGATAGTGGCCTAACGATTAAAGTTAGAGCAGAACATATCCTGCTGTAATCATTTATTAAAACGGAGTAACTTGTTGATGCGAAAACTCACTTTGGCTACCTCGATCGCCACTGTTTTTGTCGGATTCTCGGCTTGGGCCGTAC
Source organism: Shewanella sp. SW32 (assembly GCF_025653365.1). Classification (NCBI taxonomy): domain Bacteria; kingdom Pseudomonadati; phylum Pseudomonadota; class Gammaproteobacteria; order Alteromonadales; family Shewanellaceae; genus Shewanella; species Shewanella sp. SW32. The sequence goes on from NZ_JAKKSJ010000010.1 coordinate 103,314, forward strand.
CACCCACGATTCAAATCAGCGAGTTACCCACTCTCAAGCAGGAAGCGCAACATAAGGTTGCGAGCAAAAGGGTAACGGACTTATACACTCGTTCGCACTATCATAGATTCAATCTCGATGACGCCTTTTCTGCGCAAATTTTTGATCGTTATCTGCAGCAGTTGGATTATCGCCGCAATGTGTTAACCCAAGCGGATGTCGATAGTTTTAAACCTTATGCTACCCAATTCGATGACATGCTTAGTTCTGGTGAACTTGAGCCTGCCTATAAAATGTTTGATATCGTCCAAAAGCGCCGCTATGAAGGCTTTGTCTATGCTTTATCTCTATTAGATAAAGAGATGGATTTTTCTGCGCCCGGTGATGCCTATGAGTACGACCGCGATGAGGCCGCATGGCCAAAAGACCAGACAGAAATTAATGAGTTATGGCGTCAACGTGTTAAATACGATGCACTAAATCTTAAACTCACAGGTAAGCAATGGCCTGAGATTGTTGATATCCTCCAAAAGCGTTACAACAACGCTATTAAACGGTTGATTCAAACTAACAGTGAAGACGTGTTCCAAGGCGTGATGAATGCCTTCTCTCGTAGCATTGAGCCACATACAAGTTACCTTTCACCACGCAATGCTGAACGTTTCCAAATGGAAATGAACTTGAGCCTTGAAGGCATTGGTGCTCAACTGCAACTTGAAGACGATTACACTGTCATTAAAAGTTTAATTACTGGCGGCCCTGCTGCGGGCAGTGAAAAACTGTCGCCGGAAGACAAGATTGTCGGCGTCGGTCAAGAAGGCGGTGAAATTGTTGATGTAATCGGCTGGCGTTTAGACGACGTGGTCGACCTGATCAAAGGGCCTAAGGGCAGTAAAGTTGTTCTGCAAATTTTACCGAAGAAAGGCGGTTCGAATGCGAAGCCATTCGACGTTACCTTAGTTCGCGACAAAATTCGTCTTGAAGACAGAGCTGCAACCTCTAAGGTGATTGAACCTAAAGACGGTGAGTATGCTAATCGCAAAGTCGGCGTGATCCAAATTCCTGGTTTTTATATGAATTTGTCGCAGGACGTTGAAAAAGAGCTCGTGAAGTTAAACGACGCCAAAGTAGAAGGCATAGTCATCGACCTTAGAGGTAACGGTGGAGGTGCATTAACGGAAGCCGTGCTACTGACGGGACTCTTTATCGATATGGGCCCTGTAGTGCAAATTCGTGATGCCGATGGACGAGTGTCTGCGCATCGTGATAACGACGGTAAAACCAGTTATGCAGGACCATTGACTGTGATGGTTGACCGTTACAGTGCTTCAGCCTCTGAAATTTTTGCTGCCGCATTGCAAGATTATGACCGTGCACTGATCGTCGGTGAGTCGAGTTTTGGGAAAGGCACAGTACAGCAGCATAAGAGCCTAGGCCGTATCTACGACATGTATGAGAAGCCAATTGGCCATGTGCAGTATACGATTCAAAAGTTCTACCGTATTAATGGTGGTAGTACACAGATTAAAGGTGTGACCCCCAACATTGCTTACCCAAGTGCGTTGGAGCCGGGCGAGTACGGTGAAGCTGAAGAGAAAAATGCTTTACCTTGGGATAAAGTGCCTATGGCGCAATATGGCACGCTTAATGATGTTACGCCTGAGTTAGTGACTGGCCTTGAATCTAAGCACCTTAACCGTATAAAAAACAGCGTAGAGTTTGCCTATATCAATCAAGATATTGCCGACTTTAAAAAGCATCACAAAGAGAAAACTGTGTCTCTGGTTGAAAGTGAGCGTATTGCTTCCCGCGAAGCCGATGAGAAAAAAGTCCTCGACAGAACAAACGAGCGTCGAGTCGCCAATGGTTTAGCACCGGTTAAATCAATGGAAGACATTAAAGACGACGCTGAATTGCCAGATGCATTTTTAGACGAAACCGCTTATATCACCTTAGATATGGCTGATGTGCAAAAAATGGCTAAAACTAGTGCTAAGTAGGCGCTAGTCGAGTCGATTTATCCGATATCAAAACGCGCTTATGGCGCGTTTTTTCTTATTTAGATCAGCGTTAAAGGGATCGAAATGACACAAGCTCAAGCAAAATACTTAAAAGATTATCAAGCGCCACTTTTTACGATAGAGACTATCGATTTAGCGTTTAATTTGGCTGGCAATGAAACCCAAGTGCAGGCGATCAGTCGTATAAAACGCACTTCAAAACATGCACAAGCCTTAGTGTTGGATGGCGAAGATTTGACCGTTGTTTCGCTGACTGTTAATGGTGATGCTGTGCCTTACCATGTTAGTGCAGGTCAATTAGTTCTAGAAACTGAGCTTGATGAGTTTGAGCTGAACATTATCACTAAGCTCGATCCTGAAGCTAATTCGAGTCTTGAAGGGCTCTATATGTCCGATGGTGCCTACTGCACGCAATGCGAGGCAGAGGGCTTTCGACGTATCACTTATTTCCTTGATCGCCCTGATGTATTAGCTAAATACACTGTTCGTATCGAAGCCGATAGAGCCGCATTCCCGTTTTTACTGAGTAACGGTAATTTGATTGATCAAGGTGAGTTAGATGGCGGACGCCATTATGTTTGCTGGCAAGATCCATTTCCAAAACCAGCGTATTTATTTGCCTTAGTCGCTGGCGATTTTGATCTATTGCAAGATGAGTTCATTACTCGCAGTCGCCGTAAAGTGATCCTGCAAGTGTTCGTTGATAAAGGTAATTTACATAAAGCACACCATGCGATGGCATCACTTAAGAAATCCATGGCATGGGATGAGAGCCGTTTTGATCTTGAGTATGATTTAGATATTTACATGATAGTGGCCGTCGACTTTTTCAATATGGGGGCGATGGAAAACAAAGGCTTAAATATCTTTAACACTAAATATGTGCTTGCAGATACCTTAACGGCCACCGACGAGGATTATCACGGCATTGAATCGGTTGTAGGCCATGAGTATTTTCATAATTGGACAGGAAACCGCGTAACGTGCCGCGATTGGTTCCAATTAAGTTTAAAAGAAGGCTTAACGGTTTTTCGCGATCAAGAATTTAGCTCAGATTTAGGCTCTCGTGCTGTGAATCGAATTCATGCAATTAAAGTGATCAAGAATCAGCAATTTGCAGAAGATTCTGGCCCTATGTCCCATCCTATTCGTCCAGAATCTGTCATTGAGATGAATAATTTCTACACTGTGACTGTGTATAACAAGGGCGCTGAAGTCATCCGCATGATGCACACTTTGCTCGGCGAAGAAAAGTTTCAGGCGGGAATGAAACTGTATTTTAAACGCCACGACGGCCAAGCTGTCACCTGTGATGATTTTGTGGCGGCAATGGAAGATGCCAGCGGAGTGGATTTAACCCAGTTCCGTTTATGGTATAGCCAAGCTGGTACGCCGATTGTGACTGCGATTGACAGCTTTGATGCGCAAACGGGCGTTTATCAATTGACCCTTAAACAAAGTCTAGCGAACTGTGCATCACCGCTGCATATTCCGTTTAGCTTAGAGCTCTTAGATGCGAAGGGCCATTCTTTAGTGAATGAGATTCTCGATTTTACTCAAACTGAACAAGTATTTAGCTTTGATGGACTCACTCATAAACCCGTCGCTTCGTTACTGCAAAACTTTTCCGCTCCCGTCAAATTACAATATCGATTCAATGTGGATCAACTCGTTCACTTGATGCGTTTTGCTAGCAGCGAAGTGGCGCGTTGGGAAGCTTCTGTGACCTTAGTGAGCCAAGCTATTTGGCAAAATGTGGCGAGTTTACAACAGCAACAAGCTATGGCTCTCGATCCCCGTGTGCGCGATAGTTTTAAAGGTGTGTTGTTAGACACTGAGCTTGATCCGGCATTGATCGCCGAAATCTTAGCCATACCTACGGCTTCGGCTTTGATTGAGCAAACAGAGAATGTTGATCTAGATGCGTTAGCTTTAGCACGCGAATTTGTACTAATAGAGCTCGCTTCACATAGTGAAGATGAATTGATTGCGCTATATCGTTCTTTAGTCGCAGTAGAGAGTACGCAGGCAAGAGCCCTTAAAAATCAGTGTTTAACTTGGTTAGCTCGGGTGTCGGATGAGGCCGAGGGGTTAGTGATTTCTCAGTTCGATAACGCCAGTAATATGACGGATTCTCTTGGTGCGTTGACGGCAGCCAATGTTGGGAATTTACCTTGTCGTGATGAACTGATGACGACATTTGAGCTACGTTGGCAGGATACGCCATTAGTGATGGATAAATGGTTTATGTTGCAAGCGACCCGTGATGCAGATGATGTGATTGAGTGTTTGCGTCAGTTGCAGCAACACAAGTGCTTTAGTATGAGCAATCCAAACCGAGTGCGTGCTTTAGTGGGCAGTTTTGCTGCCGGTAATATTTATCAATTCCACCGTAGAGACGGTAAGGGTTATGCTTTCTTAACCGAATGCTTAATGACCCTTAATAAGCTCAATCCGCAGGTTGCGGCCCGTATGGTGACGCCATTGATCCAGTATCATAAATTCGACTTAGGCCGCCAAACCTTGATAAAAGCCTGTTTAGGGCAACTTTTGGCTTTGCCTGACTTATCTAAGGATATGTACGAAAAAGTCTCTAAAGCATTGGCAAAATAGCAGTTTGTAGGAGGAGGGCAGCAGTCTGTGCTGCCCTGATATTATGGAACTGTATTTCAAACTATCGATCAGCTATCGAGATTTCTTACCTTATTATCAAGGGCTTGCCGATAAAGTCGAGGTTCGTGAAACTCAAGGGCGGATTTTGTGGATTAATGGCCGTCATTTTAGGCGTTTTTTAACCGAAAATGGCATTCAAGGCTATTTCAAATTGGTTTTAGATGACAAGGGACAATTTGTTTCATTAAATCGAGTTTAGTCTTAATTTGTTTATCTTTACTTAGAGCAATTACTTTAAACGGTCGGCTGATTACTAAGCTCGCTTTGTGATATTTTATTTTTAAATATGTTAATGAATTATATGATTTTTTAATGTGTTTTTATGTTTCATTCCTATTCCGCTTTTCGCTAATTTAAATCTCTCCTTTTTAGTTAACGGTACAAATGTACCTACATGCTTAATTCTTTAGAAAATTTTCTCTAACTGCGCCTTGCTCAAGGGGATTAATTGCTGTAACAATGATGTTACCTGTGAGCTAACAAGATGTTGGTTGTAATTCCTAAAACAAAGAATCCAGCAGGGTACGGAGAGCTAAAATGAAAATTGTTAAAAATAGTTTTAACAAATCGGCGCTTGCTTTGGGGGTGGCGTCGGCATTGAGTTTGTTAATGATCCCAAGCGTTAATGCAGTATCTTTTAATTGGGGAGAGGTTGAGGGCACATTTGACTCAACTTGGACTGCTGGTGCGAGCTGGCGTGTAGGGGAGCGCGATTGGGAAGGTCAAATTGGTAAGGTTAATCAACCCCAATTCGATTGGTCTAATTACAGCGCATTTGGCAATACTAAATATACTTCTGCTGAGATTTGGGCCCAGCCCGGATCGTATTCCAGTAACAATGACTTAAGTAATTTACTTTATTCTCAAGGCGATACCACATCCGAAATCGTTAAAGGTTTGCATGAATTGTCATTGAAATACAAAAACTACGGTTTATTCGCTCGTGGTATGTATTTCTATGATCGCAAACTCAATGACGGTAATTATGATTTTAATGATCCGATAACGGGCAAAGAGTTTGACCCTTGCGAAGATAACCGTGCTTCAGAAGTTCAATGTAAAGATATTCGCTTACTCGATGCGTTTGTGTATGGCAACTTTGATCTTAACGATGGCGCTAATCCATTATCTATTCGTGTAGGTAATCAAGTGGTGTCATGGGGTGAAAGTACACTGATTGCCCATGGGATCAGTGAAATCAACGCCGTTGACTTGAACATACTTAATGCGCCAGGTGCTGAACTCAAAGAAGCGTTCAGACCTCAAGGTATGGTGTGGGCTTCCCTTGGTTTGACGGATTCATTAACGGTAGAAGCATTCTATCAATATGATTGGCAACCTATTTGGGTACCAACGCCGGGTTCTATTTTTGCGACTAACGATTTTGCGGGTTTCGGTGGTTACGCTCAAAACGCTCAGCTTGGGTTTAATGCTAACCCTGACATCAATTTAGACTTTGTGATGCAAGAATACGAGCGTTTAGCGGGCATGATTGCCAGCGGCCAATCTATTCCGACACAGCAATTGGTTTCTATGGCCTTAGCCTACCCAACAAAAGTGACGCTAGTGCAGGATGAGGCAGAGCCAAGCAATGATGGCCAATATGGTATTAAGCTGGGTTATTACGCGCCTTCACTGGGTGAAACCGAATTTGGTTTTTATTTCATGAATTACCATAGCCGTCGTCCTCTTATCAGTGGTACTGCCGCCGATTTTAGCACGGGTGCACTTTTGTCTGATCTGGCGACCATAGGTCAAAATTCGGGCAACATTGATCGTGAATTGCTGCTCAATTTGAAGAGTTTCTCCAAGGCGCAAATCGTTTATCCAGAGGATATCAAGCTTTACGGTTTCAGTTTCAATACCTTGGTTGGTGATACCTCTGTCGCGGCTGAAATTGCCCATCGTCAGGATGAACCACTGCAAATCGATGACGTAGAATTATTGTTTGCCGGTATGCCACAGCAGTTAGCTAACGCTGGTCTTCGTCCAGATCTCGATGGTATTTCGCAGATTAAAGATGTTAAACCGGGTGAAACCGTGGATGGCTTTATCCGTCTTGATACCACTCAGGCGCAGATGACTTTCACCCATTTATTTGGTCCAACGTTAGGTTTAGATAACTTGACTATGTTGGCCGAAGTGGGTGGCGTGTGGATCCATGATATGCCAGGTTTTGATGAGCTACGTCTCAATGGCCCAGGTACGTCACGTTCTGGCGGCAACCCAGATATGCCCGGCATCATTCAAGCCTTGCACAATGGTCCTGAAACTAACCCGTTCCCAACCGACTTTGCTTGGGGATACCGTTTAGTTGGAAAGGCGGATTTCAACAACGTGTTTGCTGGGGTCAATATGTCTCCACGGGTGATTTTCTCCCATGACGTTGATGGTATTACACCTGATCCTATGTTCCTGTTCACGGAAGGACGTAAGTCTGTCGCGCTAGGCGTTAACTTCGACTATCAAAACCGTTGGGGTGCAGATATCTCCTATAACAATTTCTTTGGCGGTGTCGGTACGACGAATGCGATGGCAGATCGTGATTATGTTTCATTCAATATCAAGTATTCGATCTAAAAGGACTCAAACAATGAAGAAACTGACGATATTGGCGAGTGCAGTCATGCTGGCGTTCGCAGCGCCAGTCGCTATGGCTAAGATATCAGAAGCTGATGCGGCAAAACTTGGCAATGAACTTACCCCTTTAGGTGCTGAAAAAGCAGGTAATGCTGATGGTTCTATTCCTGCGTGGGATGGTGGTATCACTCAGCCTGTGGCGGGTTATACCAAAGGGATGCATCACCCAGATCCTTTCCCTGAGGATAAGATTGAATTTACTATTACCAATGCTAACAAAGCGCAATATAAAGATTTTTTAACGCCGGGTCAGATGAAGTTGTTCGAACTTTATCCTGATACCTACAAGATGAATGTGTACAAGACTCGCCGTAGCGCCTCTGTACCACAGTTCGTTTACGATGCGACTAAAGTTAACGCGACTCGTGCTGAACTGATTGCACAGGGCAATGGTATTTCTGGCGCGGCTATTGGTATTCCATTCCCGATCCCTGCAAATGGTTTAGAAGCAATTTGGAACCACATTTTGCGTTTTCGTGGTATCGATATCGAAACTTCCCGTAGCCAAGCTGCACCGACAGCCGATGGTAGCTATAGCTTAGTCGAAACGGCTGAGGAAATTCGCTTCGAATATTCTCGTCCAGAAATTACCTTAGATCAGCTTAAAGCCAGCAATACGCTGTTCTACTTTAAGCAAGTGGTGACTCAGCCTGCACGTTTAGCTGGTACAGCCTTATTGGTTAAAGAAACCATGGATCAAGAGGCGCTTCCCCGCCAAGCTTGGACCTATAACACAGGTCAACGTCGAGTACGTAAAGCGCCGAACGTGGCTTTTGATACACCGGGTACAGTGTCTGATGGTCTGCGTACGACAGATGATTTCGATATGTTTAACGGCTCTCCAGTGCGTTACAACTGGGAACTGGTTGGCAAAAAAGAAATTTATATCCCGTACAACGATTACAAACTGCATTCAGATAAGCTTAAATATGACCAAATATTGAAACCTGGTCATGTGAATCCTGAGTACGTTCGTTGGGAAAAACACCGCGTATGGCAAGTGAGGGCGACGCTGAAAGACGGTATGCGCCACATTTATAAAGTGCGCGATATGTACCTTGATGAAGATTCATGGCAAGTGTCAATCGCCGATCTCTACGACAACCGTGATCAGTTGTATCGTGTGGCCGTTGCACATGGCTTGAATTATTACGAAGTACCTGCACAGTGGGATACTTTAGAAGTCTTCCATGATTTGCAATCCCGTCGTTATCTCGCCATGGGCTTAGACAACCAAAGTGGCATGTATAACTTCGATGCCAAACTGACTGAAGCTAACTTTACCCCCGATGCATTGCGTCGTGAAGGTATCCGTTAATAGGCCACGTACAAAGGGGCGCTTAGCGCCCCTCATTAGTTAAGGAAGTTTGTATGTCGTTTCGCATCCTTCAGTGTGTCGCTGTATTAAGTTTCGGTGGCGCTTTTTTTCCTTCTACGTTATCTGCAACGCCCTCTGATCCGATTTTTTCTCAAGTTCAACCTCTTGCTGCTTCATCTTTGATTTTAGATATTGCCAACGTAGGCGCAGGTTTAGTGGCTGTGGGTGAACGTGGCCATGCTCTGGTGTATGACGGCAGTTGGCATCAAGTGGCAACGCCCGTGAGTTCACAGCTGACCAAAGTCTTTTTTCTCAATGAAAAACGCGGTTGGGCTGTAGGTCATGATGCAACTATTTTACATACTCAGGATGGCGGTCAAACTTGGCAGCAGCAGATGCATTCGCCCGAGATTGAAAAGCCATTCCTCGATGTGGTGTTTTTAGACGAAAACAATGGTATTGCCATTGGCGCTTACGGTTTGTTTTATCGTACTAATGATGGCGGTGCCCAGTGGCGCGAGGAGTTCCATGAGGAGCTTTTAGCTGAAGAAGATGTGGCTTATTTGGCGGAGTTAAAAGGCAGCGATCAATCGGCCTATTTGAGTGCGCGCGCTTCATTATTGCCGCACTTTAATCGTATTTTAACCTTAACCGATGGACGTTTATTATTGGTTGGCGAGCTGGGCTTAGTCGCTGTTTCTGGCGATCAAGGTAAAACATTTACGCGTACCAATTTTGATTACGATGGTTCTATGTTTAACGCCGTAGAAACGAAAAATGCTGTGTATGTGATGGGCCTTCGCGGTCATATATTCAAAGCTGATGTGAGTTTAAGCCAATGGAATCAAATAGAACTGCCTGTGCAATCCTCAATCAACGGTGCCATGGTTGTTTCTGACGACGCGCTATATTTAGTGGGTAATGCGGGGATAGTGATCAAGCTAAATGAGGACGACACTAGCAGTATCGTGACTCGTCGCCAAGGGGAAAACTTAGTGTCTATTGCGAAGGATAATCAAGGGAATATGTGGTTATCCGGCAGCCAAGGGCTGTTTATTCTTAAGCCATAAAATTTTAAAACTACAATAAATAACAGGGCCGAGAAGATGTTAGAAAAACTGGTCAACGGATTTGAGTCATTTTTGTTTCGCAATCGCGCATGGGTCGTCGGCATTTTTGTGTTTTTGACGTTGTTTTTTGGCTATCAGGCCAGTCAACTCAAAATGGATGCGGCTTTTATCAAAAATATTCCACTGCAGCACAGTTATATGCAGACCTACCTGAAACACCAAAAAGATTTTGGTGGTGCCAACAGCATCATGGTGGCGGTTGAGGATACCAGCGGTAATATTTTTAATGCTAACTATTTTGATACCTTAAAAAACGTGCATGATCAGCTGTTTTTTATTCCAGGGGTTGATCGTGCGCAGGTGAAATCAATTTTTTCGCCTTCCACTCGTTTTACTGAAGTCGTTGAGGATGGTTTTGCTGGCGGGCCAGTTATTCCAGCGGATTTTTCAACTTCAGTGTCTGGGTTAGAAACGGTTCGCGATAATATTGAAAAAGCAGGGATTGTCGGCCGATTAATTGCCAACGATTACAGTGCTGCTATGGTGTCGGCTCAATTAATGGATTTTGATCCACAGACGGGTAAACCGCTTGATACCATTGCTTTTGCTGCACAATTAGAAAAAGAGCTTAGGGGCAAGTTCGAAACCGATAAGGTTAAAATTCACATCATAGGTTTCGCCAAAATGGCGGGGGATGTGGCTGATGGTGCTAAGGGTGTATTGCTGTTCTTCGTGATCGCGATTTTGGTCACCGCCATCATGGTTTACCTCTTTTCTAAATCCATCATCTTGACCATGCTGCCACTGGTCTGCAGTTTAACGGCTGTGGTCTGGCAGCTTGGTTTATTGACTGTGATAGGTTTCGGTCTCGATCCTATGTCGATTCTGGTACCGTTTTTAGTCTTCGCCATCGGTGTGAGCCACGGGGTGCAGATCATCAATGCTGTACGGCGTCGAGTGCTCGACGGGCAAACGACAAAAGCGGCTTCGGCGTCGGCATTTCGTAGTTTATTAGTGCCGGGTGGTGTGGCATTACTGTCCGATACTGTTGGTTTTATTACCCTGTTATTTATCGATATTGGGATTATTCGCGAGCTGGCGATTTCTGCCTCGCTCGGTGTTGGCGTGATCATTTTCACTAACCTTATCCTGTTGCCTTTGGTGATTTCTTTTACTGAAATCAAAGTCAATAAACACGCAGAACCGACCGCTGAAGAAGTGCGAACTGAGGCTATTTGGCGCTTCATGGCGCGTTTTGCGACGCCTAAATATGCTGTGGTAGTCATTATTGCCACTGTGGTGTTGTATTTTGTGGGTCTGCAACAAGCCAATCAGATGAAGATTGGTGATCTACAGGGCGGCGCGCCAGCGTTACATCAAGATTCGCGTTATAACCTCGATACCTTCTTCATCACAGATCATTTCTCTATCACCACAGATGTGATGACTGTGATTGTTGAGGCAGCACCTGAAGCCTGTACTTACCACGATGTGCTCACTCAAATTGATCAGTTTGAGTGGTTAGTACGCAATACCCCAGGGGTGGAGTCGACTGTGAGTCTGGCGTCGGTCGCTAAAAAAGTGAATGCTGGCTTCAACGAAGGTAATCCAAGATGGGAAGTGTTACCGCGTACAACGGCGAGCTTAGTACAGGCCATTGGCCAAATTCCCACGACTTCAGGTTTATTAAATGGCGATTGTTCTGTCATGCCTGTGTATCTGTTTATGAAAGATCACAAGGCCGAAACCATAGAAACTGTGGTCGCTAAGGTCAAAGCCGTCGCCGCGAAAATGGACAACGAGAAGTTGCAGTTTAAACTGGCGTCGGGTCCTGTGGGTGTAATGGCAGCGACTAACGAAGCGGTAGCCGAAGCGCAATTACCTATGATGATATATGTCTATGGTGCCGTGTTTGTACTGTGCTTAATCAGCTTTAAATCCTTGAAAGCGACTGTGGCGGTCATTATCCCGCTATATGTGGTGTCAACATTGGCGCAAGCTTTGATGACTCAGCTCGATATTGGCTTAGCAGTCAGTACCTTACCTGTTATTGCGCTGGGTGTCGGTATCGGTGTGGATTACGGTATTTATATCCTTTCGACCATGTCGTCTAAGCTCTCGAACGGTATGCCAGTGCAACAGGCTTACTATGAGGCGTTGGTCGAACGGGGCAGTGCGGTGATCTTTACGGGCCTGACTTTAGCGATTGGTGTCAGTACTTGGTTCTTCTCGGCGCTTAAATTCCAAATGGACATGGGAATATTGTTAACATTCATGTTTGTGGTAAATATGCTCGGTGCCATAATTATCCTACCTGCATTGGCCGCCATTTTCTGGCGCCAGCCTAAGTAGAGTCTACAAATGGGGAGCTAAGCTCCCCATTTACTTTTGAATACTTAGTCTGCTTTATCGATTGTTTGGTCATTTGTCATTCCTTGTTTACGCCAATACTGGATTTCAAGAGGATGTACCACTAAAATTTTCCTCGAAATACAGCGGTTTTAGTAATAAACTTCGCGCGACGATCTAGATCACATTAATTTATCTGCGATTGTTAAGCCGAAGCATCCAAATAATGAAAAAAGCGCTGCCATAGACGCTTAAGGAAACAGCAACATGGCCTTGAAAGATGCAATGCCTTCAGTACTACTTGAAAATGTAGTCAGTTTAATTCACGCTAAAGTCCCTAATTCACAAGCCAAGCAAGTTGAACAGTTCGCCACCTGCCTTTATGCCCACATGTCGAAAGACGATCTCAATGCGCGTAATGACAGTGATTTATACGGTGCGGTTCTCAGTTTATGGAACGCCCTGAACAAAACACCAAAAGGTAACACTCATCTGAGAGTGTTCAATCCTAGCCAAGCCAAACACGGCTGGCAATCTACTCACTCGATCATCGAAGTTATCCAACCTGACATGCCATTCTTGGTAGATTCAGTTGGTATGGCATTGAATCGTATGGGTATTACTGCTCACATGATGTTGCACACTCCACTGGCCATTGAGCGTTCAGAAAGTGGTGTGACGAATGTCACTTATCTTAATAAGAGCCCTGAAAGCACTGAGCATGTCGCCGTATTTTTGATTGAAATTGACCGTCAAAGCAGCACGGTTGATATCAAAGCATTAGAGCGCGAAATTCAGTCTGTGCTTGCCGATGTCGCTTCATCAGTCAACGACTGGGAAGTCATGTCTGCCAAGTTGGCTGAGATGATCAAGGAATTGCCAAAACGTCCGTTCCCGGGCGATAAGCAAGAGTTAGAAGAAGCGATTAACTTCCTGACTTACTTGAATAATCATCACTTTACGCTATTAGGTTACCGTCAATACGATTTGAAACGTGTCGAAGGTGACGTTGAGTTAGTGCCTAATATCGCCTCTAGTTTAGGTTTGATGAACAAGCACACCAAAGCGCAACCTGAGCAAGGTTTGTTGTTATCTAGCTTCTCCGATAGTGCCCGCAAAGAAGCCTTAGACCACAGCTTACTGATCCTCACTAAGAGCAGTGCTAAGAGCCGCGTGCATCGCCCAGCTTATGTCGATTATATTGGTATTAAGCGTTTCGATAAGAAAGGCAATGTGATTGGCGAAGATAGATTTATCGGTTTATATGCGTCAAACCTGTATAACCGCAGCCCACGTGAAATCCCACTGCTGAATGAAAAAGTGCAGCGTGTGTTAGATCGTTCAGGCTTGACCCCACGTTCACACGACTATAAAGCCCTGCTAAACATCCTTGAGAATTTACCTCGTGACGAGCTAATTCAAGCCAATGTTGATGATTTATCGCACATGGCCCATGGCGTGTTAGAAATGCAAGACAGAGACAAGCTGAAACTCTTTGTACGCAAAGATGGCTTTGGCCGTTTCTTATCCTGTTTAGTGTACGTTTCTAAGGATCGTTACAACACTAAACTCCGCCAAGATACTCAACGTATTCTGGCCCAGCACTTTAACAGCAAAGAAGATGTAGAGTTTACGACTTATTTCTCCGAGTCGACGCTAGCCCGCACTCACTACATAGTCAAAGTTGATAACAATAATATGGATGTAGATGTGGCTGCCATAGAGAACAACTTAATAGAAGCGGCACGTTCGTGGGAAGATAAGTTAAGCACTGCGCTTAACAGTGCACTCGGCGAAGAAGCTGGCACTCATCTGACTAAGCGTTATTTCAATGCGTTTGAACAAAGCTATAAAGAAGACGTATTGCCAAGTTCTGCCGTCGTTGACATGCAACAGCTCGAAGCACTGGATGATGAACACAAGCTCGGCATGTTGTTCTATCAACCGCAGGAAGCGGCGCTGAACGACAACAAAGTGCGTTTAAAGCTATTCCATAAAGATGAGCCTATTCATCTATCTGACGTGTTGCCAATGCTCGAAAACTTTGGTCTGCGCGTGATCAACGAGCGTCCATATGAAGTCACGACTTCAGACGGTTCTACCTTCTGGATCTTAGACTTCTTGATGACAGTTAAAGTCGTCAACACAGATAACATCGCTGATAGCCAAGATAGATTCCAAACTGCACTGTCACAAGTGTGGCAAAAGAAGTTAGAAGATGATGGCTTCAACCGCATTATTCTGGCATCTGGTTTAACCGGCCGTGAAGTCTCTGTATTGCGCGCGTATGCGAAATACATGCGTCAAATCGATGCAACTTTCAGTCAGTCATATATTGAAGAAACCTTCGGTCGTTACCCACAAATCGCTGATTTGTTGGTGAAGATGTTCATCCGTAAATTTAACCCTAAACTGAAAACTCGTACTCTGGGTAAGTTTTTGGAGCAGATCAATTTACGTTTAGACGAAGTGTCTAGCTTAGATGATGACCGTATTATTCGTCGTTATTTAGACTTGATTAACGCCACTCTGCGTACCAACTTCTACCAACTGGATGCCAAAGGCGAATCTAAGAGTTATATCTCGTTTAAATTCATGCCTTCACTGATCCCTGAAATGCCACGCCCACTGCCGAAATTCGAAATATTCGTTTATTCGCCACGGGTTGAAGGTGTGCATTTACGTTACGGTAAAGTGGCTCGTGGTGGTCTGCGTTGGTCAGATCGTCGTGAAGACTTCCGTACCGAAGTATTAGGTCTGGTAAAAGCACAGCAAGTGAAAAACACTGTGATCGTGCCTGTGGGTGCGAAAGGTGGCTTTGTTTGTAAACAATTGCCAACCGAAGGCGGCCGTGAAGCTTTCTTCACCGAAGGTCAAGAATGCTACCGCATCTTTATCCGTGCTTTACTCGATATTACCGATAACATTTTGAACGGTGAAATCGTCCATCCATTGGATGTGGTTCGTCACGATGAAGATGACCCATATTTAGTGGTTGCAGCCGATAAAGGCACTGCGACATTCTCTGATATCGCGAACTCGATTTCTCTTGAATACAACTTCTGGCTCGGTGATGCATTCGCATCGGGTGGCAGTAACGGTTATGACCATAAGAAAATGGGTATCACGGCCAAAGGCGGCTGGGAATCGGTTAAGCGTCATTTCCGCGAAGTCGGTATTGATTGCCAAACCACAGACTTTACCTGTTTAGGTATAGGTGACATGGCGGGCGACGTATTCGGGAACGGTATGTTGTTGTCTAAGCACACTAAACTGGTTGCAGCCTTTAACCATATGCATATCTTTATCGATCCAAATCCGGATACGGCATTAAGTTATGATGAACGGGCGCGTTTATTCGCTCTGCCACGTTCAAGCTGGGAAGACTACAGCAGCAAGTTGATTTCTAAAGGTGGCGGTATTTTCCTCCGTTCATCTAAATCCATTCCATTATCGGCAGAGATGAAGCAAATGTTGGCCACAGAGAAAACCTCTATGACCCCAACTGAGCTGATGAAAGAACTGTTGAAAATGCCAGTGGATTTGATCTGGAACGGCGGTATCGGTACCTATGTGAAATCTGCACGCGAAACCCACGCTGAAGTCGGCGATCGTGCCAACGATGCTCTACGTGTCAACGGTGGCGAACTGCGCGCTAAGATAGTCGGCGAGGGCGGTAACTTAGGTTGTACTCAGTTAGGTCGTATTGAATATGCGTCTAATGGCGGCCGCATCAACACTGACTTCGTGGATAACGTTGGTGGTGTGGACTGTTCAGATAACGAAGTGAACATCAAGATTTTGCTGAACGCTATGGTAACTGAAGGTGAACTGACGTTGAAACAACGTAACCGTTTACTGGAAGAAATGACTGAAGAAGTCGGCCACATCGTACTGCAAGACTGTAAAGATCAAACGCGTACTATCTCTGTTACTCAAGTGCGTGGTGCTGAGCAGTTAAAAGAGCAGATCCGCTTTATCCAGTATCTGGAAAAAGAAGGCAAGTTAGACAGAGCCTTAGAGTTCTTACCGTCTGACGACGAATTGGCTGAACGTTTAGCCAGTGGCCGTGCGCTAACACGTCCTGAGCTATCAGTACTGGTTGCCTATGCGAAGATGGTGCTGAAAGAGCAATTAGTGACGCCAGAAATCACTGAAGATACTTTGTTAAGCCAACTGCTTATCGCGTATTTCCCGAAAAAACTTCAGGAAAAATACAGCGACAAAATGGCAACCCATCCACTGCGTGGCGAAATCATTGCGACCTCACTCGCCAATGAACTCGTCAACGACATGGGCTTGAATTTTGTTCAACGTATGCAAGATGAGACTGGTGCCTCAGTTGCCGACGCGGCAATTTGCTACACTATGGCCCGCGAAGTATTTGGTTTAGCTGAATTAACTAAATCGATCACTGACTTAAACGGCATAGTTCCGGCTGTGGTTCAAGGTGAAATGCTGCATCAGTTACGCCGCAATATGCGTCGTGCTAGCCGCTGGTTCCTACGTCACCGTAACCGCACTTGGAGCATTGAACAAACCGTTGCTTTCTTCAAACCGGTATTTGAACAAATTAAAGATAATGTTCATTTATATCTGGTCGAAGAAGAAGCTAAAGGTATCCAATCTGAGATCAATGCTTTGGTCAAAGAAAACGTACCACAAGCTGTGGCAACGATTGTGGCTAACATGAGCACCTTGTTCTCTGCCTTAGACATTGCCCAAATTGCGCAAACAGAAGATAAGACAGTGGCATTAGTGGCTGAAACTTACTTCAAACTCGGCGCCCGCGTTGAGCTGCACTGGTTCTTAGAACAGATCAGCGCTCAACCTGTAGCGAACCATTGGCAAGCACTGGCTCGTGCCGCCTTTAGGGAAGAGTTAGATTGGCAACAACGTGCATTAAGTTCAGTGGTCTTAAGAACTTGCAGTGCAACCTGTGATGCCGAAAGTGTGATTTCTCAGTGGATTGAGATAAATCAAGGCTTATTGGAAAGATGGTTCCATATGCTAGCTGACTTTAAAACGTCGCAAATCCATGAGTTTGCTAAGTTCTCTGTCGCCCTACGTGAACTTAACCTTCTGATCCTTCATTGCGAAGGCCAAAAGTAAACTTATTATAACAATCAGAAGCCCTGGCGATCGCCGGGGCTTTTTTTAGGTCGAGGAAAGTACATGTTTTATAAAATCGCACAGAAAGTCATGTTTCAGATGGATCCTGAGCGAGCTCACCATCTTGCTATAGGCAGTTTAAAAATGACCGCCAATAGCCCGTTAACGTGTCTATATGGACAAACGATTGCCCCTGCTCCTGTTAGCTTTATGGGTTTGACCTTTCCTAACCCAGTGGGACTTGCTGCCGGTATGGACAAGGATGGCGAATCGATTGATGCCTTTCATGCGATGGGATTTGGTCATATTGAAGTGGGTACAGTTACCCCAAGACCACAGCCTGGTAACGATTTACCCCGTCTATTTAGATTAAAGCCTGCCAAAGGCATCATTAATCGCATGGGGTTTAATAATAAGGGTGTCGATAATCTGGTCAAAAATTTGATCGCTAAAAAGACCAATATCATGGTTGGCGTCAATATTGGCAAAAATAAAGACACGCCAGTAGAACAAGGTAAAGACGATTATTTGATCTGCATGGATAAAGTTTATCTCCATGCGGCTTATATTGCGGTGAATATTTCATCACCCAATACTCCAGGATTACGATCGCTACAATATGGCGATCTATTAGATGAATTATTGAGCGCAATTAAAACCAAGCAACTTGAGTTGGCCGAAAAGCATAAAAAATACGTGCCCATCGCGCTTAAAATTGCTCCAGATTTAACCATCGAAGAAATTGAAAATATCGCGCAAGCTTTGATTAAAAACAAATTTGATGGTGCAATTGCGACCAATACCACTTTAACGCGTGATGGTGTTAGCGGTCTTGCCAACGCCAATGAAAGCGGCGGCTTGAGCGGCAAACCCTTAACTGAGCTGTCTACTAAAGTGATTAAGCAATTGGCAATTTGTTTGAAAGGGCAGATCCCGATCATAGGTGTGGGCGGTATTAATAGCGCTGAAGATGCCTTAGCCAAATTCGATGCGGGCGCCACTATGGTTCAGATTTATTCAGGTTTTATTTATCAAGGTCCGAAGTTAATTAAAGAAATAGTGAATGCATACCGCTTGAAATAATGATCTTAAGATCAATATAACGATCTAAAATAAGATCTTATTCTTTAACAGCGATCTAAAATGATCCTTAGATCGCTGTTAAGATCTTACAATAGAACGACTAAGTAACTGTTAAATAATTTGTATTTTATTATTTTTATTTTGATATTGGATAAAATATCTACTATTATGTCCCAGTGTTCAAATATTGGGTCACCGTTATGTTATTAATGCCGCAAAAAGATTGGCAATGGAAATATAACGATTCGTATGGTGTATTAGGCGTATCGTTAGGTTCCGAGATAGAATTTCTGACGTCTTATAAAGCAAAATTACTCATTCCAGATGCCTTATCAAGCATGGAATTTAATATTGCGCACGCCAAATTCTATATGAACTTACTCGATAGATTGCCTAAAACTCTGTCTTTGTCCGATGCCGCTATTGTTCAAATTGCGCTCAATGCCACCGCAGCCCATTTTATGCTGACACCACAAATGCCTAAATCATGGTTTTTTGATACCAGTGATGTCTGTGTTTATAGCGATGTAGGTAAAGTCTTTGAGCTAAAATGCCAAAAGCAAAGAGTACTCGCCCTCGTGGTTGAAAATACCCTACAGTCCGCGCTAGTGATGTTATTGTCACCTGAATGTGTTTTGTCGGGTGCGAAAACCATGGTGCAGTTTGAAACCATCAAAGTGATGCACAATCGCTTACACCCCCTACGTGCGCAGCGCCATGTGGTTGCGGCATAATGTGGTTGTAGATCAATAGTCATTATTGGTTTTTGATATCTATTATTAGCCGATAATTCGCTTAAATTTCCATAGCATTAGTGCGCTATCCGTACTCTTTTCTGCTAAGAAAGCTTTTATCTAAAATTAGTCACGTGACTCTTTAACACCTTTCTATCGAATGCTACCCAATGATAATTCGTGAGTCTTATTACTCTCAACTTGGCTTTTGCATCAAACTTACTACATAGTCTGGTTTGCCATGGTATTTACTCGTCGACTCGCAGCGAGTCCATCCGTGGATGCTCGACCGCCCCGTCCATGGGGCGGACGGTCGTCTCACCAATGACCATGGCGCACCTTTTTGGCATTTGCGTAGTCTGGAGGTTCTAAAGGCGAGAATTAATTTTTAACGATGTGTGTAATAGTTATTTAAGAAACAATAATGGGAAAAGTATTGAGTGTTGCTTATGGGGAGATTATTCCTTTGATAATATTCTATTTTTAGTTATTTTACATATCGTGAAAATCAGTTTTTGGTATATAACGTCTTGTTTTTTTGATGATAAAATGTTGTAAATTCATCACAAGCAATGCTAAGTTATTACATATTTAAATTATTTATTCAGATTGTGTGGAAGCTAATCCATTTATGATTTTGCTTTTATTTGAAGTCTGAGTAATACAGTGTTATTAAATTAGGAAGCTATGAAGCAACAAAAAGAGGCTCTTCGTCTTCTTGAAGAAGCATTAAAGGAACTAGAGTCGCCTAAAGGCTCCGTTTTAGCTGCCGTTCAAAAAATCTCTAGAACTTCTGTTATTATTGATAAACAGGACATTCATATATGGTGCCAAATTCAATTAGGAGAGCAGAAATATACTAGAGCTTTGAAGAAGTTTTTAGATACTTTGCTGGCTGCTAGTATAGATGACTCTAAAGATGTTGCTGACAAGTTAGAAGAGTACAGGGAAGAACTTGAAAAACTTGGTTTAAACCCCGATATTCACTACACAAGCGAAGAAATTGTTGTTAAATCTAAGAAAAGTGGCGGTGGGTATGCCAATATTGGTTACATTGAGGAAATGTATGCTGCTCTAGTAAGAACCAAATGTGGTAATGATGGAATATATTATCAAAATAATCTTAATCAGCACATACATTATGTGAGAAATAAAGCTCATGAAATTGCATCTAAATTATTTAATGAGTTAAAGTTTTCAGGAACCATCGGAAATTGTTTTGATATTTTGAAATATGAAGTTGATGATAAATTACTCGATATTGATCCCGTTCTCGCGGAACAGCTGATGCTCGCCTTTAAATCTGTTTCATCTTCAAGAGAAGAAGAGTGGTCTCAAGCTTTAACTACTTGTCGAAGATTACTGGAAGGTCTTGCGGATCATATTTCCCCTGTAAAAAATGAAAAAAATAATGGAAGAGTTCTAGGGCAAGGACAATATGTTAATAGGTTATGGGCATTTATGGACTCTGCTATAGAGTCGGATAGTAATAAAGCACTTGCCAAAACGCATGTAGATTTTTTAGGTTCATGGTTAGAAAAAATTAATAAACTTGCAAACAAAGGTGTTCATGCTGAACTCGGGCAATTGGAAGCAACTAAGGCTGTGTTTCACACTTATTTAGTGATCGCTGATATATTGGAATATTTAGATAACGGTGCAGATTCTGCTGCAAAGCCTGATATAAATACTGCAACAATTGATGAGTTAGAGGCTCTTTTAGGTGTTAGCCGAAATATTGCTAAAGAAATATTTAAATTTAGAGTTAAAGAAGGTTATTTAGACTTTGATTCACTAGCTACTATCAACGGAGTCGGCGTCAAAACCGTGAAAAAAGCAAGAGAGGAATTTATCATTGATGAGTAATTTTTCACATATTGCCATATATGGACTTGCTGCGTGTCGAATTTAATGATGAACCCATTGTTAAATTTGTTTACCCAGTTTACGCCGGGGTCGATGAGATTAAGCACAGTCATGGAAGTGACCGTCCGTGACAGGGATGTCACGGTCGAGCATACACGGATGTACTTGCTGCGAGTCACTTGAATGACAGTGCTTAACCAAACTCCATCAAACAATCTAAAATCTAGATCCTCACTCAAAGGTATTGGCCAGCAAATCATTCCCTTTATCGACCACTAATGAAAACGCCTGCTATTGCAGGCGTTTTGTTTATGTCTATTCGTTTTACTTTTATGCGCTAAAGCATTAAATAGCGGATTATTTTTTAATCCATTTTCCTTTGGCATCTTGCACATAGTTGCCTTTATCTGTGGCGGCTATGGCTTTTTCGCCAGCGAGTTTAGCAACATCGGCTGGGGATAGTTTGTTCTTCTTGGCGATGGTTTCGTAGTGGGCGCGACGTTTGTTATTCACGTCGTCCATTACGGCTTTGGCTTCGGGATTGGCTTGCACTAATCCCAAGTAGCCGTTGGCTTGTTCCCCTAAATAGCCCTGTGATTTAGCTTCTTGAAGTGACATGGCAAAGGCGCTTAGGCTTAAAAAGCTGAGGGTTAATAGCAATAATAACTTTGTTTTTAGTCGGATTGATTTCATGGTGATTCCTCAATTCTTATTTAATTAGAACAGCTTATCGTCTGACAGGAGTTGGTCTAATTCCTTATCTACTTTGATCCGTATCTCATGTTCAATTTTCACATTGAGATTGATAACGATAGGTTTATCCGGCGGTTCTATTTTGACTGTGGGCGTACAGCCCTGCAATGAGGCTAGGGCTACCAATGCGATAAGCGCGCTTCGGGTACCTATGCTAATTTGCTGTAATTGAATTATCTTCACTGAGGTTTCCTTGTTACTTCACTGATTTTTCGATTCTGTCCTGCAAGTCATTACCAATTTGCAGACTTCTAAATAATTGCAGCATGTTCTCTTCATGAGAGTAATTCAAGTGGATAGGGCGTTCAATCCCTTCACCGCGGCCTTTTACTTCGACGAGTAGTTTAGCATCACCGGCTTGGTCCATATCAAAGCTGCTTGATAATTGGCTGTATTGTAAGTGTTCTAACGTTGAAAAGACAAAGTCTAGATACGGTTGGGATTGGCGCATCTGCTCAACGGCGGGGTTGCCTGAGATAGCGATGAGGCCGCCGGGTGCGCGCGCGGCTAATTGCCCGCCAGTGATCGACACTTTGCCGTTGATTAAATCGACGGGCAACACGCCATCGAATATGCCGTCGGCATAGATGCCAATTTGTGGTTGAATGCGCAGGACCTCTTCCAGACTCATGGCCTGCAGCAGCAGATAGGCATGGGATTTATCCTGCAATTTAAGATTAAATTCTGGCAGCAGAAACTGGCCGCTGAGCACTTTGCCTTTGGCGGTCATGGAAACATCGGTGTCACTTAAGCCTGTGAGTTGTTGTATCCAATTGTCGGGCAATTTCTCGGCATCTTTGCCAAGGACGATATCGGCTTCCACTTCAATATCAGTCAGTGGGAAGCCAGGATCAAATAAGTTAAAGGTCATCAGCGTCTGCGGGCAATTGAGCTTACTGAGGCTGCTAAAATAGCCTTTATCCTGCGGCTTGTTATGAGACTCTTTTTTATAAGATTGCCCCCAAGTGAACTCACATTGCGCTTGCAGTTTTCCCCCCTCAAAAATGATGTCTTTATAAAAGCCTTCAAGTTCTGTCATCGATTGAGTTATTTGCATGGCAAATTGGGTCTGATCGCGCTGTTGGGTTAAATTAAACTGCGCCTGTAATTGGTTATTACCTGTGACATTAAGCTCAGATGGTAAGGGTTGGGTTTGATTGAGCAAGGCTAGCGCCTCGGTCATGCTAGTGTCGACAACCCATTGCCCCGTCAGCACTAGAGGTTTGCTCGCGGTGGCAAGGTTCAGCTTGTGTTGGCTTTGCAGCTCAACCGTGCCCACTTGCCAGTGCTCATCACCAAAGAGCGTATTATTTTTCCAATCTAAGCTTTGTACCAGCGTTAACTTGTCCAGCTTGAGTACGGTTTCTTTGCGGCTGCGGCCTTTGCTGCTGAGCTGTTTTTCGATATTTAGCTGACTGGCTTGCCATGCGAGTTGATTACGCCAAGTGGTAGCGAGTAGTGAATCGAACAGCGCTTCGATATCGGGTTTAAGCTCAAATGACATGTTTTTTTGTAATGCAATCGAGAAACTGCCCGCATTCATATCGGTTTTCGTTATGATGCTAGTGCTAGCATTTTTATCAGCATTAGCCTCAGTGACTACATCATCTGTCACTAAAGTCTGTTTGGTCTGCGAAAAATACAGTTGCTCCAGTGCTAAGGTTAAAGGTGGTATGGCAAGGGTTAACCTGTTTGCGGTATCAGATGTGGGCACTGAGCTTTGCGCTGGACTGACTTTCTGAATGCTAGCGTTTTGAATACCAGAACTCTGAGTATGAGTGCTTTGCTGCGAGCTTATGTTCAGCGGCGCGAGGGCATTTATCGCGATACTACCAAGGCTAAACTCTGCATGTTTAGCCGCATTTTTATTTTGCATGCTAATACGCTTAAGCTCACCCACGGCGAACTGTAGCGTGTTGCCAGTATTTTGTTTTGTTGATTGAGTCAGTTCAGTCGACTCGGTAGTGGCAGTGATGAATTGCCAATCGGTTGAACTTGGCGTCTGAACTAAGTTAAATGTGCCTGCTGTCGTTAACTGACTATTATTCCAGCTAAAGTCATGCGGCGGATTTGCCCACAATTCAGATAATTGCATTGAGCCTGTTTGCCTCGTATTAAGGCGCCAATCTGTTTTGAA
The DNA here is from genome assembly GCF_025653365.1 of Shewanella sp. SW32. Lineage (NCBI taxonomy): Bacteria > Pseudomonadati > Pseudomonadota > Gammaproteobacteria > Alteromonadales > Shewanellaceae > Shewanella > Shewanella sp. SW32. Next base: position 127,049 of record NZ_JAKKSJ010000010.1, read on the forward strand.
GGCCAGTGCTTTGGTTGATTTTGTTATTTCAACATTGGCCAAATCGACTTGGGTATCTAGCTTACTGCCTAAGGTCTTAAGCTTCACTCGAGGAAGTTTAATCGCAAGGGGATTAGCTAAGTGCACATCTTGCGGAATTTGAGTCAGCGGATAGTGCAGGGCTTCAGGCAATGTCAGTGCGATCCCCACAGGTGTATCTGTACTTTTGAGCCCCGATAGTAGCTTAGCGATTTGACTCGCTAGCGGATCAGGCACTTGCTCTGAAGCAGTCTTGGCTGCCGGATGGGTTAAAGATTGAGACGAAGGTTGAGTTAAAGGCTTAGCCAGCGACTTATCGAGTAGCTGCATCAATCGCTGTTGCTGCTCTGTATTTGGACTCAGCGCTAAGCTAAAGGGCTCTAGTTTTAGGTCAAGTTCAGCTAAATGTCCGGCAATTTTAAATGCTAACTCAGACTTAGGTGCAAGCTCGGGTTTAGGCGCAAGCTCTAGTGCAGCTAGTTGATTAAAGGTCAGCTTTGGATCGATTAATTGATGCTCACTGATAAGTTCGCCTGAGGTTAAAGTGATACTGCTGTTGGACACCAATTGACCTTGTAGATCAATCGCTAACGCTTGCCACTCTTTATCAAGCTCAGTTAACGGACTCAGTACACTGTCCTGCGCTTGCCTCAGGCTTATTTGATGCAAGCTCGCAAGCAGCGGCGCGAGTGCAATTTGACTTGCCAGTTGCCACTGTTGGGCTGCGAGTGTGGCTTTGAGCTTGGCGATGCTTTCACCTTCGTGGCTAAACTCGCTGTTGATTTCCCCTGCGCCGTTAAGGCTCAACTTACCCATTACCAAACGATAGGCGGGTAAATCATTATGGGTGTTGAGATGGTGGGAGTTGAGAATAAGACTGGTTTTTCCGATATCGATGAGTGGTAATGATTTGATATCTAAGGCCAATGCGGGGCCTTGTTCATCAATGGCATTTCGATTGGGTAAAAATAGTGATTGCCCTAACTCGACCTCAATATCACCTGTGGATATTTGGGTGATTTTTTGAGTGAGGTAAGAGGCTTGGCTGAACTGTTTAAGTTCGGCAAAACTCTGCGGCCAGTCAAGTTTTAGCTGAATATTCACATCATTAAGCCTGATATGGCTATCATGCACCCTCAGATTGGCAGAGGTAATTCTCCAATGTTCTAACTGACTTTTCCCTAATTCAATGTCAATCAGTTCGCTGTCCATACCTATGAGGGCAAAATTTGCCGCCCGTATAATGAGTTGTTCAGCCTGGGTATTCACAATCCAAACAGTTAACGCCACGCCCGCCAAGATGCCCGTTAAGCTGGTCGCCAATAAGGTTTTTTTTAGGGGGAATTTACGGCGATTTTGTGCAGCAACATGAGTATCCGTTCCAGAACCTAAAGCACCACTGCGAGGGCCAGCGGATATCTGCGTTGCCTCGTGTTGAGGTGCCTTGCTATCAGAGGCATTGCCACGGCTTGGCTTGTTGTGGATTGGCATTGGGTTTGATATTTATCCTTATTGACTGAGCCCTGATCAAACTCGTGCCTTAGCAGTGCAAAAATACACGAATGTGTATATTTCATTGGCACTTTTACTTAGGTTCGGTTACTTCGGAGCTCTTATATCGCGCACGAGCACCTGAGGCAGTTTAAAACTCAAGGGCTTAGCTGACTAATGTGAAAGGATGATTGAATAGACAAGAGCCTGATGTCAATAGTTGAGGTTTAACAGGCTCTTGTACTTCATCTTTTATTCGGGCTAGCTAACTTTTAGTTAACTCACTCTTGGTGAGTGAATTGCGGCTAGCTAAATATCTGGGCGGCGATCACCACAATTCCGCAAAGTGTGGCGAGCATTAAGGCAAACTTGCCGCCCGCGACCCGATATCCCGTCGGCATATTGGCCGCGTCCCTTGTCTGGCGCTGTGTCCACACCATGGCCACAGGTAAAAAGATGGCGAGGATCACCAGCGCAATCGCCGCGTAACCCAGCGCTGTGATAAAACCTTGAGGGTAGAAGAGGGCAAAACCTAAGGGCGGTAAAAAGGTGATGGCAGCGGTTAGGCTACGACCAGAAAAATCATCCTCACGCCTTAAGGTCGAGGCCATAAAATCGAACAAGCCTAAACTCACCCCTAAAAACGAAGTAGCAAGAGCGAGATCGGCAAACAAACTGATCGCGCTGCTTAAGTATTCGCTGTGCAGTACGCTCGCTAGTTGATTGATAAAGCTCGATAAGCTCTGATTTTCGAGCAATTGGCTTTGGCTCAGTACACCTTGGCTACCTACTTGCCACAAAAGATAAATGACCAGTGGTAAAGCGGAGCCGAGTAGCATGATCCTGCGCAGGGCTTTCACCTCAACCCCTAAGTAACGCACCACTGAGGGAATCGACCCGTGAAAACCAAAGGAGGTAAAAATCACCGGAATAGCCGTGATAATTAGGCCTTGGTTGAGTGGGAGTTCGAGCAAATGTGGGCTTTCTACCTGCGGCAGTAACAAGGCCAACATAAGGAGTAATGCCAATAGCTTAAGGGCAAACAAACCGCGGTTGATAAGGTCCACACAGTGAGTTCCCATGCCCACAATCGCCCCAATCAGCAAGGTAAACAGGATGGCGCCCGCCTGTGGTGGCAAACTTAACCCTAGCCAAGTGCTCAGCTTTTGGTTCACTTGCTCACCGCCACCGGCAATGTACGCGGCGCAAAGGGCGTACAGTAAAAACATCAAGGCGCTATTGGCGATCAACTGGCCCTTACGACCCAATAAGCGTTGCGCCAAGTGATTAAGGCTGGCATCGCTGGGGGCGAATTGATGGATTTCTACCATTAGCAACGCCGTGTAGGCCATTAGCGCCCATAGGATCAACATGATGGCGGAGGAGGTGCCAAAACCGAGTCCAGCCGATGCGATAGGCAAAGCCAGCATACCCGCGCCGATTGTGGTGCCGGCGATAAGCAGTAAACTGCCGAAAATTTTATTCTGTGTCATAACATGATCTCAAAAGCGTGTTGCAAGAAAAAGAGATAAAGACTTGATCCTAAAGCAACTGTCTTAAAGGATTTTGATGCGATTCAATGATGAAATGATTCAAGCACAAAATGATTTAAGCAAATGAGACAGTGGCGCTCAGCGGATCCGAAAGGATATGGCCACAATGGAAGGTCAGGCGAGGTGCCTATCTATGCCATTGCGGCTACAGATAGGGATAATAAAAGGGTGTGAAACACATAAAACTTGCCTTAGCGTGTGTTGAGTAAACAGGGATAACCGCGATTAAATTAGATTCGATTATCAAAGGTGGCGTTCTCTTTAATCTTTTTACTTAAAAGACATTCATTTTATGAGTCGCTGGAACAACCGCACCTTAAGTCTTTTTGCTGCCGGGACTTAACATCGGCAACGGAGGCTACCATAGGGAGTTGAGATGTACTTGTCAACCATTACAACAGTATTTTGTTTGTTTTTTGTCATGTGACTAAGCTGAAAGACATGCCTAACTCACACTGAGTTTATGGTCAATGAGAGGAAGTAAAGAGGAGTTAGCTACATTTATCGCACGATAAAAAATGCCGCAGACTTGGCTCAAGTTTGCGGCATTTGGCATTTCCAGAGGTAAAACTGATACGCGTGATATCAGAGCCAGTAAGTAGATTATGCTTTGCTCTGCAGCGCCTTTTCATGTCTTGCCAGCAAGTTTGCTGTGATGTCACTGAGGCTTAAGTTTTGATCTTCAAGCAATACCAGCAAGTGATAGATAAGATCTGAGGCTTCGTTAACCAGCTCTTCTTTATCGTAGGTCGCAGCGGCAAGGGCGGTTTCAAGACCTTCTTCCCCGACCTTTTGGGCGATACGTTTAGTGCCGCGCGCAAACAAAGACGCCGTGTAGCTGGAATCGGCACTTTGCCCTTTACGCGAGGTGATTAAGCTGGCGAGATTGTTCAAAAATGGGTGCGCATTGTCATCTAACCAGCAACTTTCGGTGCCTTTGTGGCAGGTTGGGCCGTTGGGAATAACTTGCACTAACAGGCTGTCGTTATCGCAGTCCTTATCGATAGCCACCAACTTTAGCGTATTCCCCGAGGTTTCACCCTTAGTCCACAAGCGCTGTTTTGAGCGGCTGAAAAAGGTCACATCACCTGTGCTTAAGGTTTTTTCCAGCGCGGCTTTATCCATATAACCGAGCATTAATACCTTGCCCGATAAATGGTTTTGGATCACGGCAGGAATAAGCCCATCCTGTTTGTCCCAATCCAGCTCGCTAAAATCTGACTTAGTGTTTGTTTGCGTTGACATAGTGTTCACTCTTAATTTGTTGATGCTTTTTAGCGAAGTATTGTGGTTGCTAGCTCTTACTCATGCTCTTACTGTAGCGGTAGGCGGCATTAGCTCGCTATAAACGATTGACCGCGAGCGGCTAATTGCAATAGCTAGCGCCTAATCGCAATGCCTTCGGCCGCTAAATAGGCTTTTAACTCACCGATGTTGATAATCGCCTTGTGGAATACGCTCGCTGCCAGCGCGGCATCGACCTTAGCTTCAATAAACACATCGCGAAAATGCGCCATAGTCCCAGCACCGCCCGAGGCAATTAAAGGCACGTCGCAGATGGCGCGAACAAGTCTTAACTGCTTGATATCGTAGCCGCCGCGCACGCCGTCTTGGTTCATCACATTGAGCACGATTTCACCACAACCTCGTTTTTGCACTTCTTCAACCCAGTCTTGGGTGAACCATTGGGTATCTTTAGTCGCAGCCTCATCGCCAGTAAATTGCTTTACTTTATAGCTGTTGCTGGTGGCATCGAAAAAGGAGTCGATACCAATCACGATACACTGGCGGCCGAACTCGTCCTGCAGGCGCGAGATCAAACTCGGATCGGTTAAGGCGGGCGAGTTAATCGAAATCTTATCCGCACCAAAGGCTAATAACTCACGGGCTTGGCTAATGGTTTTAATCCCCCCTGCCACGCAGAAGGGAATATCAATCTGCTCGGCCACGCGGCTCACCCAAGATTTATCGACCACACGTTCATGGGCGCTGGCGGTAATGTCATAAAACACCAGCTCATCGGCGCCTTCTTCGGCATAACGCGCGGCTAAGGGCACTATATCACCGACAATTTCGTGGTTACGAAACTGCACGCCTTTCACTACTTTACCGTCTTTTACATCTAAACAGGGGACTAGTCGTTTGGCCAGCATTGGATTGCCTCCACCACGTTAAACTGATTGATAAGCAAGGCTTTACCGATAATGATGCCCGCCGCGCCGCTGTCACGTACGGCGGCAACATCTTCAAGAGTCGCAATACCGCCGGAGGCTTGCCAAGCGATATCGGGATAACTTGCAGCAATTTCTTGATAAAGCGCGGTATTCGCGCCCGTTAAGGTGCCGTCACGGCTAATATCAGTTACTAGCGCATGCTTTAAGCCGACCGCGCTAAAGGTTTCTACAAGGGATTCTAAACTCTTACCACCGCCACTTTGCCAACCGGATACGGCGACAATTTTCTCGCCGCTTTGGTTGATATTGACATCGAGTGCGAGGCAAATCGCTTCGCTGCCGTATTTGATAAACCATTGTTTGACTAACTCAGGTTCTTTCACCGCCAGTGAGCCAATCACCACGCGTTTTACGCCGATAGCTAATAATTCAGTGACTTGTTCTTCCGTGCGAATCCCACCGCCAACTTGAATATTAGCGTTTAGTCCCGCCACGAGTTCACTGATAAGGAGAGTTTGGCGTTTACCGGGATCTTTCGCGCCTGTTAAATCAACGATATGCAACCACTTCGCGCCTTGAGCCTCATAGGATTGCAGCTGCGCCAAAGGACTTAAATCAAAGGTGGTCTGCTGGCCGTAATCACCTTGATAAAGACGGACAACATTGCCATCAATTAAATCAATCGCAGGAATAATCATAAGCTTAAATCCTCGATTGATTTATTTATAAGTGGTTTATTAGTAGTTATTTTTTTGCTGAGTAATTTATTCATTGTTCAGCCTTATTAACACCAGATTGGCCATCAGCAGAGTTGCTTTGCAGCGCTTTGTTCATCAGAGCTTCGTTCATTTGTAACTCATCCATCAGTAAAAAGTTACGCAGAATTTGCGCGCCCACGGCGGCACTTTTCTCGGGGTGGAACTGCACGCCCATAAAGTTACCTTTGCCAATGGCGGCACTAAAGCCTTCACCATAGGAACATTGGGCTAAGGTAAATTCGCTCAATGGCGCACGGTAACTGTGGACGAAATACACATAACTGCCATCTTCAATGCCTGCAAATAACGGGTGAACGCTAGGGATTTTGGCTCCTTGTGAGTTTGTCGTTAGCTTAAGTTGGTTCCAACCCATGTGCGGCAAAGGTAAGTTTTCAGCTTTGAGTAACTGCGTATCCAGCTCACAAATGTCGGTTGGGATTATGCCTAAGCACTCGCAATCTTGACCTTTGCCGCCGCGCTCTTTAGAAATTGCCGCCAACATTTGCATGCCAAGGCACACGCCCAGCACAGGTTGAGTCAGGCCTTGAATAAGTTCGACTAAACCTTTTTCATGTAAGGACGCCATGGCGGCTCCCGCTGTGCCCACTCCCGGTAGCACCACACGTTTTGCCGCTTTGATTTTGGTTTTATCGTCTGTGACCAACACCTTAGCGCCTAAACGCTCGAAGGCGAAACGTACTGAGTTTAAATTGGCGCAGCCCGTGTCTATGATGACGGTTTCAGCATCTGATGATTCATTTGCTGTTAATTGCTGGCCAGCTGTTAATAGAGTGTCTTGTTGCATCCTAACCTCTTAAACGATTTATGCTGATACCTTAAAGCACGCCTTTGCTCGATGGCAGAATATCGCCTTCGACTTTAACCGCTTGGCGCAGCGCGCGGCCGAGCACTTTAAACAGGGCTTCAACCTTGTGGTGATCGTTATCACCTTCGGCGGCGACATGCAGCGTACAGCGCAGGCCATCGGCAAAGGAGCGGAAGAAGTGTGGCACCATTTCTGTGGCCATTTCGCCGACATGTTCACGCTCAAAATCGGCTGAGAACTTGATAAAAGGACGGCCAGAGATATCCAGCAGACATTCGCCCTTGGCTTCGTCCATCGGCAGACTAAAGCCGAAACGGGCAATGCCGCGTTTGTCACCGAGCGCTTGGCGCAGGGCATCACCTATGGCCAGCGCAGTGTCTTCGACGCTGTGGTGATCGTCGATTTCCAGATCGCCATCGACTTTCACATCCATTCTAAAATTACCGTGGGTGGCAATTTGATCGAGCATGTGGTCGAAAAAGCCAATGCCAGTGTCGATTTTGCCTTTAACGGGGCTGTCGAGATCAACAGTCACACGAATGTCGGTTTCTTTGGTGGTACGTACGACCGTGGCGGTGCGGCCTTTATTGAGCAGCGCATCAGCGATGGCATTCCAGCCCAACGTTTCGCGTTGATATTTAAGACTTTTAATGCCCATGGCATTGCCGAGTTCCACATCGGTTTCGCGATCACCAATTACAGCTGATTGGGTGAAATCGATGCAGCCTTGGGTGAGATAGTCTTTTACTAGCCCAAGCTTAGGTTTACGGCAACTGCAATTTTCATCGTTAAAGTGCGGGCAAATCACCACATCTTCGAAGTTCACCCCTTGGCTTTTGAGGATTTGCATCATCATATTGTGGGGCGCGTCGAAATCTTCCTGCGGGAAAGATGGTGTGCCAAGGCCGTCTTGATTGCTGACCATGACTAAACGAAACCCCGCCTTTTGCAGACGTAGCAAAGCGGGGATCACCTGTGGCTCGAACACTAATTTCGCTAGACTATCGACCTGTTTGTCGGTGACTGGCTCTTCAATCAAGGTGCCATCGCGGTCGATAAACAGAATTTTTTGTGCAACGTTCGGGACAAATTGTGGGTTCATGGCTCTACCTTCAAATTCAATTCGTTTAGCTAATGCTTAAGCTGATTTAACTTTCAGCGTTGCATTCGCTTTTTATTAGTTTTTTATGATCAGAGATTTATTATCAGTGACTTATTATTCGTTTTCTGATGACTGCTCAGTGCGTTGCGATTCAAATAAATTCACTAACACATCGGTATCCGCCTTTGAACTAAAGCTAAAGCGGATAGCTTTGGCAAGCCTTGGGTCTTTGTAAGCGCGGGCGACAACACCGCTGCCTTGCAGTAATGCTGCGACCTTAGCTACATCATCAAATTCAGCCAGCACATAATTGCCGTTAGGCTTAAGCACGCGGGCGCGGGACTCTGAACTATTCGATTTTGAACAATAAGCGCTGATCGCTGCTGTGAGTCTGGCGCCTTGCTCATTTAATTGTGCAACTTGCACTTTCATCCGCGCAATGCCAGCGCTTGATAGCGCCTGTGTGGCGACTTCACTCACGGGCAGCGGCACAGGATAGGGCGCAATCACGCGCATAATGATTTCGACTACGGCCTCGTTTGCCAGCATAAAACCACAGCGTGCGCCGGCGAGTGCGAAGGCTTTTGACAGGGTGCGCAGTACCACCAGATTCGGATAGCTTTCCAGCAAATCCGCCACGCTGTATTCGGGGCAAAACTCAATATAGGCCTCATCGATGACCACAAGCGAATCGGGCAGGGCTTTGATTGCTTGCTCGATAATGGCTTTGTCGATCACTGTGCCAGTCGGGTTATTGGGATTGCAGATAAACACCAGTTTTGCGCCGCGAACGTCCTTGGCATAGCTTGTCGGCAAGCCATATTCCGCGCTGAGATTTAACGCTTTAACGCCCACATTAAAGGTGTTCGCGCTGATGGCATACATGCCGTACGTCGGGCCAAAGTAGGCAATGCTGTCGACGCCAGGTATACAAAAGGCGCGAATTAACAGCTCAATCGCTTCATCGGCGCCGCGGCTGGCGACTATCTTGCTGGCGCTCACGCCGCTGTATTCACTGTAGGCATTGATAAGCTGCGGCGGTTGGCATTCTGGATAACGATTCAATTTTGATAAATCGAGCGCTGCCGTATCGACATTATTAAAAGGCGATTCGTTGGCATTGATCCAAATATCACCACGACCGCCCAGTCTGCGGGCACTCTGGTAGGGCGTTAAATCAAGTAACTCAGGGCGCGCTAGGCGCTCAGCTAACGTTAGCGGCGCCGGTGCTAACGTCGATGCTAATGCTACGGGTTCTGCTGTCTTTTCCATGCTGCTCACTTGGCTCATTTTCTTCACTCACATCTCATTAAGCGGATCATTGCTCTAGGCTAGCTAAACGTACTGCGACGGCATTTTTGTGCGCATCGAGCAATTCGTTACTGGCTAACGTCATGACCGCTTGCCCCAATCCGATTAAGCCCTTAGCACTAAGTTCCTGCACGGTAAAGCGGCGGCTAAAGTCGGCTAATGACAGGCTCGACACGGCGCGGCTGTAACCGTAAGTCGGCAGCACGTGGTTGGTGCCACTGGCATAATCGCCAACAGATTCAGGTGTATAAGCGCCTAAAAATACCGAGCCCGCCGCGCGAATGTTTTTCAGTACCTCACGGGGAAAGCGCGTTTGAATGATCAAGTGCTCAGGCCCATATTGATTCGAAACCTGCGCGGCTTGCATCATGTCGTCCACAACAAAAGTGCGACTGCTCAGTAGTGCCGTTGCCGCGATATCACAACGTGGCAGGGCAGTGAGCTGTCTTGTTAGCGCGTTATTCACGTCATCGGCGATAGCTTGCGAATCTGTCACTAAGATCACTTGTGAATCAGGGCCGTGCTCCGCTTGCGAAAGCAAATCGGCGGCAATAAATTCGCAATTGGCGTCGCTATCGGCAATCACTAACACTTCAGAAGGACCAGCTGGCATATCGATACACACAGTGCAGCGACCATCCTGTGACACTAAGCGTTTAGCCTCAGTGACGTAGCGGTTACCTGGGCCAAAAATCTTATCGACCGCCGGAATAGTTTCTGTGCCAAAGGCCAGTGCCGCAATCGCCTGCGCGCCGCCCACTTGATAGATTTCAGTGATCCCACAGGCATTGGCGGCATAGATAATGGCATCGTTGATGGGTGGTGGGCTGACTAATACTCTTTGTTCGCAGCCGGCGATTTTGGCGGGCAGGGCGAGCATCATCACGGTAGAAATTAATGGCGCACTGCCACCAGGAATATATAAACCCACTTTTTCAATCGGTTCGCTACGTAGCTCGCAGCGTACTCCCGCCTCGGTTTCCATATCAATCGGGCGAAATTGCTGGGCGCTGTGAAACACGTCTATGTTCGCCATGGCTTTGGCTATCGCCGCTTTAAGCTCTGGTGATACTCGTGCGCTTGCTGCAGTAATGTCGGTTTCACTCAGACGCAGCTCATCACTACCTTGTCCATTTAAATCTCTAGTCGCGTTATTGAAGCCATCAAACTTTTGATTAAATTCAGCAATAGCGGCATCCCCCCGCGTTGCCACCGCATCGATAATGGCGCGAACGCTTTGCTCTAAGCCGCTGTCACCAATTAAAGGCGAGCGTTTCAGCGCCGTTTTTTGCTCGGCGGTTGATAAGGTTGACCAAGTTAGGATTTCCATACATTACCCCATCATTTTTTCGATTGGCATCACCAGAATCGAGCTGGCACCGAGTGCGGTCAACTGTTCCATGGTATCCCAGAACAAATCTTCGGTACTGACGGCGTGGATAGCAACGCGGTTAGTATCATCATTTAATGGCAATACGGTTGGGTTTTCCGCGCCGGGCAGTAGGGCGACGATTTGATCTAAGGTTTCGGTTGGCGCGTGTAGCAGTATGTATTTGCTCTCACGGGCGCGGATAACGCCGTTGACGCGGGACAGAATTTTGTCGATGAGTGCTTGTTTAGTCGGCGATTGAGTTTGGGTCGATTGAATGATGCAGGCCATAGAGCGGTAAATCACTTCGGTTTCGTATAAACCGTTGGCCTCTAAGGTAGCGCCCGTCGACACAAGATCACAAATCCCATCGGCAAGGCCGGCACGCGGGGCGACTTCAACCGAGCCTTTTAACATACAGTCGCGATAAGTTATGCCTTTTTGTTGCATAAAACGGCGCAGAAGGTTCGGGTAAGACGTGGCGATGCGTAATCCTTCTAACGAGGAGGCATCGGCGTAACTGAATTCTGTTGGTACGGCTAACGAGAGGCGACATGATCCGAAATCTAACTGACGCAGTTTTAGGCAATCTGCGGGTTTGTTCAGAGTTTGACGCTCGATTTGTTCCTCTTCGAGCACGTTTTCACCGATGATCCCCATATCGACCACGCCGTCCATCACCAATCCTGGAATATCGTCATCACGAACGCGCAGTAAATCGATAGGCATATTGTCAGCGTGAGCGATAAGACGTTGTTCATTAATAGAAAATTTAACACCACAGCTTTTTAGCAGTTGCTGAGAGTCAGTAGAAAGACGGCCAGATTTTTGGATGGCGATGCGTAAACGGTTCGATTCAGTCATAGTGTTATCTCGCTCAAAAGTATCAAAATTAAAAGATTCAAAAAGTGTTGTTTAATCGGTTTAATACGCCTTGCCATTCAACGGGCTCTAGCTAATAAATCTAACTAAGTGCTCTAGCTAACGTATTGATAATTTATAAAATATCTAAAATTTTCTATTTAAATTAAAACCCAAATTAACGCCTAAAAGCAAAAACCCCCGGAATTCCTTCCAGGGGTTTATGATCATCTTGAATCAGTCCGCCAGAAGGATATAGTCCTCCGGCAGTGAGCGTCCGAAGGCTACCGCATATGGTGATGGTGGTGGATAGCGTTCAGTAGTGGGCTCATTTTACTCTCTCGGTATTTAACTTTATTGGCTTAACTGCTCGAAATACAGTGAAGCGTTGAATTCGTTGTTACGGACGTCTACCCGTATAAGTGGATTTAAACTAACCGCTTTTATGAGCCTTTGCAACAGCCAATTTGAATTAAATGAGAATATTTATGCGTTTTTGTGAAAGCCAGAGGGTTATCGTTAAATAAAGTTATTGAGCATATTTGTTGGTGGGATGTTGAAAGTGGATGGAAATGTGTTGGAAGTCGTGCAGGGGATTCGTAACTTGAGTTGTGAGCATTTGCTGATATTCATTAATACAGGCTTGCCATGGTGTTCACTCACCGACTCGCAGCTAGTCCTATATGGACACCTCAAATAGATCAACCACTTTTTGAGTAACAGAAAGTAATACTGCGTACGTATATCCGACCTGTTTGTGAGAATCTTTGTTCTCTGGCCTTAATGAGAACCGCGCCTTTGCTGCTTATCGTCCTTTCGGAGTCATATGCTCCTTGTACTCTCTCAGCATCTGCAAAGGCCGGTATTACCTGTTACTTCATTATCTGTAGTCGTGTTTTAAGGTGAGTTTAATACTCGATTTTTACATATTAACAAGGCCGATATTCGCTGCGATGAAACAGCATAGCCCAGATGATCCGCGCCAATTTGTTTGCAATTGCTACTGCCGCTTTCTGTTTACCTCGCCGCTCAATCACCTTTAAGGCCCATACGGAGATCCTGTCATTACTCTTACTTGCATAGCGAATAATCGACCAAGCTCCCTGGATCAGTTGCCGCCGCAGATAGCTGTTACCTCGTTTGGTTATGCCGCCCAATTTCTGTTTCCCCCCACTGGAAAACTCTTTAGGAACCAGTTCTAAATTTGCAGAAAAATGCCGAGCACCATGATAGCCAGAGCCATCACCGGCAAATGACACCGCGGCAGTGGCAATGATTTCTGCAACGCCTCTTATACCCATCAGTCGCTTGGCATCCGGGTGCGTTCTTGCCTGCAGTTTGATATCTTTTTCCAGCGAACCTATTGCAACGTTGATCGCACGCAATTCTTCCATCAGATCACGCATGTATTGGCGTGCAATCGTAGTGAGTTGATTACTGGCATCCTCAAGTAATTCCGGCAGCAAAAGATTCAATGGATTACGTCCTTTAGGGAGGGCTATTCCATATTCACTTAGTAAGCCTCTGATTTGATTGGTTAGTGCAGTGCGCATTCTGATCCGGCGCTCGCGAATTCTGTGGGTAATGATGATATCAACCTGCGGTAAGGTTCTCGGCTGGACGAAAATCATGTTCGGTCTCTGCGCCGCCTCACAGATAGCGAAGGCATCATTGCGATCGTTCTTATTGCCTTTGACAAATGGCTTAACATGCTGAGGCGGGATCAGTTTGACGTCATGCCCGAGAGAAAGTAACTCTCTGCCCCAATAGTTAGAGCCACTACAAGCTTCCATCGCAATAGTGGCATCAGGGTAAGTACGCAGAAAAGTCAGGAGCTGAGCACGTTTAATCGAACGGTTAAAAACACTCTTGCCTGCTTGATTAACTCCACATACTTGGAAGATATTTTTTGCGAGATCAATTCCTATTAGTGTAACTTTCATTTTGGACACCTTTTGTTGTTATTGAACGTGCAAATTCAATATGGCGTAAATGATGCCTACTTCACAAGAGGTGTCCATCCCATCATCCTTGGATGCTCGACCGCCCCGTCCATGGGGCGGACGGTCGTCTCGCTAATCACCATGGCCTACCTTTTTAGCATTAGCATAAACTGTAGGTTTTAAGGAGACACGCAGCACGCTTTTGGACAAAAGCGCGGAAGATCTATTACTCACAATCGTCTAGTTCACATTACGATAAGTATGGCGAAGGTCAAAAAACGTAGAAATTGCTGAGGTCAATTCTAACTAGATGGCCAAATTAACCGTACTACTACAAACAATGGGTGGCTTAGAAAAACTTGAATAACATGGATTGTTAGATGTGTTCATTTATGATGAAAGTATAAAACGGAGTAGTTTCATCCTCGATTAACTCACGTACTGAATTAAGCTGTAATCGTTTTGATACCGCTTTAAAAAAGCGCAAAGCCAGTTCATTTTCTTTGAACGTAGCGACCAGTATCGGTGTGCTAATCTGCTCAAATATTTGACGGACTACTTCGAGCGCAATCCAACCACCGCGATATTTAGGAAGAATAAAGAGGTCAGCCAGTTCCCAGATATGTAGTGGTCAAGTAAAATTGGCCACGGTTTTAGAGTCATTCCAATATAAACGTTCTGACTCATTTGGCGTTAACCCACCATTATATTGATGGGGTCTGGTCTCACTGTAATATCCAGTGATGTAATTTGTGATCTCTTTATCTGCTTCTGTAAAATTCCCATAACCACTAGCGGGGATCCACTCAGATTTCAAACTTCTAAAGAAACGCTCCATTGGTGCGTTATCCCAACAATTCCCGCGACGACTCATACTTTGCTCAATCTGAAGACGCCATATTAATTGTCTGAATTTCAAGCTTGTGTAATGTGAACCTTGATCGCTGTGATATATCACATTCTCAGGCTTCCCCCTTAACTCAAATGCCATTTTCAAAGCGTTACAGGTCAGCGCACTATCTGGTGATAATGACAAAGCCCATCCAACAGGTTTGCGGGAAAATAAGTCWARAACAACGGCTAGATAGGCCCAGCGATTACCGACCCAAACATAYGTCACGTCGCCACACCACACTTGATCTGGTTGAGTTACTGCAAACTGTCGATTWAGCGTATTGGGGATTGCAACATGCTCTTGTGTCGCTTTCCKATAAGAATGCTTAGGCTGCTGASAGCTTAATAACCCAAGCTTTTTCATTAGATTACGGGCTCGATAACGACTGAGACCAATCCCTTTATTAGTCACTAATTGCGCTATCGTTCGAGCACCGGCAGAGCCATGACTAATAYGATGTGCGGCCTTCACTTCACTGCATAAAATAGTMAAGTCTGCATCAATATGTTCTTTTCTTTTTAGCCAATACTTATAGCTACTTCGATGYACTTTGAATGCATTACAAATTGTGAGAATAGAGTGGCTCTGCTTGAGTGCGCTGATTAGCGTAAATTGTTCATCGAGTCTGACATCAAGAGAGCGGTAGCCTTTTTTAGGATAAGATTGTGCTCCTCAAGACGAGCTATTTGCTTCTTCAGCTCACGGATTTCAATTTGTTCAGGGG
>NZ_JAKKSJ010000091.1:0-1226 GCF_025653365.1 Shewanella sp. SW32
CGAGTAGTGACATTTGTGAAGCTCCAAAAAAAGAAAACCCAGCGCGATGGCTGGGTTAATTGAATACGGGTAGCGGCTTAACGCGGCATCATTGCCGCGCCATAAGCTGACTGCACGCCACTTTCTCTTAATTGCTTTAAGCGTTCCTGCTGTTGAGCTATGGTTTCAGGAGAAAGAAGCCCGGGCTTACGAGTGGTATCACCACGATCATTAAGTAAATAATCAACCGCCATTTCACGCTTAGTTTCATTAGGCTTAGGCATTGCTGTTGATTGGGCTGGTTGAGGTTGACGAGTATTGTTAGCCCAGCCTGCTAAATCAAAGCTTTGCGCTGTTGCGGCGGGTGTTATTACTGATTGGTCAGTTGTTGCCGTTGGTTCTGGCGCGGTAGGTTCAGGCAAGTACATGCTAAAACCATACTTATTGATTTGGTCGCCGCTTAAACCTGATCGCTGCACAATTTTACCCGCATCTTCAATATAGCTTTGCTGCAGTGCAGACATAGCAGAGCGATACGCCTCAGGGTCAGTGACTTGTTTTGTCATTGGGTCGGTAAACATATCGGCAATTTCTTTTGCTTTGCTATTCTTGATGGAGTCTAAGCGCTCGAGTGACTGCCCCAGCATTGCTGCCGATTGTTTTTCGTCATACCGACCTTCACGCGCATTGGCTCGGCTGGCATCTTGCTCGCGGAATTTCACCGAATCTTTATAACGGGCATCATCTTTGGCGTTGCGCTCGTTATAGCGTTGATCGTCCTTCTCTTGCGCCTTGTCATAACGGGCATCTTGTTTAGCAATACGGGCATCTTCTACTGCCCAACGCTTTTCAATACTCGCTTGACGCATCCGTTCGCGTTCATCCTCGCGCATTGCCATAGCATAGGCATATAAACCCTGACCTATGGCTTGGCCTGCCCCTTGCAAACCTTGGCCTAATCCTGCAAGTAATGACATTACACACCCCCTACTGCGGCTCGCTGCATCAAACCTTTAGGCTCTGCTTGTTTAGGTACAACTCCAAGCGCTTGACCTTCCTTATTAGCATCGTCAACTGATTGTTTTAGCTCATTAACATCAAGCTCACCCATCGCCTCTTTAGTAGATATATAAGCGCTATAGGCTTGGCTTACGGCAGTATCAACAAATTGCTCAGTAATTTCATCTTCTGCTAAGGCACCCGCATCGACAGCTATATCAGATAATTCAATCAATATTTCAGTAGCC
>NZ_JAKKSJ010000092.1:0-1202 GCF_025653365.1 Shewanella sp. SW32
GGCTACTGAAATATTGATTGAATTATCTGATATAGCTGTCGATGCGGGTGCCTTAGCAGAAGATGAAATTACTGAGCAATTTGTTGATACTGCCGTAAGCCAAGCCTATAGCGCTTATATATCTACTAAAGAGGCGATGGGTGAGCTTGATGTTAATGAGCTAAAACAATCAGTTGACGATGCTAATAAGGAAGGTCAAGCGCTTGGAGTTGTACCTAAACAAGCAGAGCCTAAAGGTTTGATGCAGCGCGCAGCAGTAGGGGGTGTGTAATGTCATTACTTGCAGGATTAGGAAAAGGTTTACAGGGTGCAGGCCAAGCCATTGGGCAGGGTTTATATGCCTATGCTATGGCGATGCGTGACGATGAAATTGAGCGCATGCGTCAAGCGAGTATAGAAAAACGCTGGGCCAAAGAGGACGCTCGTTATGAGCAAGCTCAGGTTAAAGATGAAAGTCGTTATAAGGATCAACAAACAAGAGATGATTCTCGCCGTAAGGAAGATGTTGATTACCGTAATCAGGAATCTAATCGCGCTAATGCGCGTGAAGGTCGCAATGATGAGAAGCAAAATGCGTTATTAATCGGCCAAGCATTAGATCGTTTAAAGGAAGATTATAAGGAGTCATTGGCTGAAGTTGATGCTAATTATTTAGACCCCGTCACAAAGCAGGCTAATGACCCTACTGGGTATGCAGCAGCCATTGAGGACGCAAGGTCACAGTTTGATAGCACTAGAACCAGCATTGTCCAACGTAGCGGTTTAAGCGCTGACCAAATAGACAAGTACGGCTTTAATATGTACCTACCTCAGCCTACCGCTGATAACGGTGCTGATAAAACCAAGACAGAAATAGTGACGGCGCCTCCGACTGATGATTACGATAAAAAGAAATGGTTTGAAGATGTTCGTAAGGCTCAACCAGCCCAATCAACAGCAATGCCTAAGCCTGGTGAAACTAAGCGTGAAATGGCGGTTGATTATTTACTTAATGATCGTGGTGATACCACTCGTAAGCCCGGGCTTCTTTCTCCTGAAACCATAGCTCAACAGCAGGAACGCTTAAAGCAATTAAGAGAAAGTGGCGTGCAGTCAGCTTATGGCGCGGCAATGATGCCGCGTTAAGCCGCTACCCGTATTCAATTAACCCAGCCATCGCGCTGGGTTTTCTTTTTTTGGAGCTTCACAAATGTCACTACTCG
>NZ_JAKKSJ010000093.1:0-1202 GCF_025653365.1 Shewanella sp. SW32
GGCAATGTTGTTGTGGGATAGAGCGATGCTGTCGAGACGTTTCATCATAGAAACCATCAACGACCAGTTAAAAAATATCTCTCAAATAGAACACTCTAGACACCGCAGCGTGCATGGTTTTATGCTAAATATGATTGCCGGACTCATCGCCTATCAATTGAAAGACAATAAGCCACAACTGAACCTCACTAACGCAGAGTTTAATGCTATTACAGTTATGGCTTGTTAAACCGATCTCAGGTTAATTAAGAATTAAGCCTCACGTTTACTCCCATGTCATCCGGATTACATTCTTACTCTTCTTTATATAGCTAATCGTCGTTATTCCCCATTGAACATCATTTCATTCTTATCGATAGCCATTAAAGCAAAGCCATCGCTGTAGCAAATTTAACCGTTAAAACCCATTTTGTGGATAAGTCTGAGGATAAAGTGGGGGTATTGTGTGACTAACTGAAAGTATTAAAAAAAGATCCATTTTTCTCAAAAAAGCCCTTGCGGACTTTCTCAATCTCCCTATAATGCGCATCCACTGACACGGCAGACAGCGAAACGCAAGTTAAGCAAAGAAAGCCATGCAGTTCATCGGTTAGCGAGCTAAACGATGAGTGTTGAGAAAGTTGAAAAAACTACTTGACGCACTAACGGGAATGCGTAGAATACGCAGCCCTGACCCGCTGAAAACTCAGTGTGTGGTCAACGCTCTTTAACAATTTATCAAGCAAATCTGTGTGGACACTCACAGGTGTTGAGTTAATCGAAACTGCTTAACCTTCGGGTGGCAGTCAAAAATTTAAATCAATGTTTTCAAGTCATTCTCCTTAACGGGAAGGTGATTGAGTGTTCATAGTAATATGTACATACAGTAATGTATGAATTGAAACGCGATGCTTCTTAGTGAGCAAAGCGAATCAAAACAGTAGAATTCATTGAGCCGTTTGACGTCAGTCAAACAACAAAACTTTAATTGAAGAGTTTGATCATGGCTCAGATTGAACGCTGGCGGCAGGCCTAACACATGCAAGTCGAGCGGCAGCGCAAGGGAGTTTACTCCTGAGGCGGCGAGCGGCGGACGGGTGAGTAATGCCTAGGGATCTGCCCAGTCGAGGGGGATAACAGTTGGAAACGACTGCTAATACCGCATACGCCCTACGGGGGAAAGGAGGGGACCTTCGGGCCTTCCGCGATTGGATGAACCTAGG
>NZ_JAKKSJ010000094.1:0-1058 GCF_025653365.1 Shewanella sp. SW32
GGCTTTGTTTCCTAAATCGGTTGAACTAAAGCCGTAGCCGCTGATCTGATCGGCATCGCCTATCAACTTACCCATCAACCGTGTCAAAACCTCGCTATAAAACAACCAACTGGAAGCAATACAACCAAGCCTTAATCAACCGCGGTTCACTTACCTTCTGGATTGATGAGGATGCAATTGCTAAGTGGAAAGCCAAGGTCAAGCAGCCAAAGAAAGGTCGCCCTCAAGTGTTTAGCGACTTAGCCATTACCACTGCGTTGATGGTTAAGCGTGTTTTCTCTATGCCACTGCGAGCCTTACAGGGCTTCATCAATTCGGTGTTTAAACTGGGTGACATCCCATTATCTTGCCCGCATTACACCTGCATCAGT
Organism: Shewanella sp. SW32; assembly: GCF_025653365.1. NCBI lineage: Bacteria > Pseudomonadati > Pseudomonadota > Gammaproteobacteria > Alteromonadales > Shewanellaceae > Shewanella > Shewanella sp. SW32. The sequence continues at coordinate 372 of NZ_JAKKSJ010000094.1, forward strand.
AAACGCGCGAAAACGGTCAATATTGCTTTTAAAACCAAGACTCGCGGCGCCATTGAGCACTTAGCTATCGACTCGACAGGCTTGAAGGTCTATGGCGAAGGTGAGTGGAAAGTGAAGAAACATGGTACAGATGGAAAGCGCCGAGTGTGGCGTAAGCTGCATATTGCCGTAGATACACATAGCCATGAAATTATTTCCGCAGAACTCAGTTTATCAGGTGTTACAGACGCTGAAGTGATGCCCAATTTACTTAAGCAAACCTATCGAAAAATCCGCAATATCTCGGGTGATGGTGCTTACGACACGAAAGCCTGTCACGAAGCCGTTCGTCGAAAACGCGCTTTAGTGCTCATTCCACCTAGGGAAGGTGCTGCGCTATGGGAACAAGGGCATCCACGAAACTTAGCCGTCAGTTGGCAACAGCTTCATGGCTCAAATAAGCAGTGGAAAAAACGATATGGTTATCATCGCCGTTCAATCTCAGAAACCGCCATGTACAGGATAAAACAACTGCTAGGAGGCACGTTGAGCATGCGGAATTATAACGCTCAGGTGGGAGAAGCTTACGCGATGATTAGGGCTTTGAACAAGCTTACTGGGCTAGGTATGCCTGAAACCCACTATGTAGCTTGATATTTGAACAATGATGAGAGTTTTGTTCGCTGACTCGATTTAGGAAACAAAGCC
>NZ_JAKKSJ010000095.1:0-922 GCF_025653365.1 Shewanella sp. SW32
ATCACACCGGAGGGCCTATGCATAAATTAGTGGAAGTGTTTTGCGATGTCGATGATTTTTGCGCTGTTTTCATTCCAGAATGGGAAAAAACGCTGTTAACCGATGGTACACGCAAGCGTCAACGCCCTGGCCGTATGACGATGAGCGAAGTGATGACCATCATCATACTTTTTCAGATGTCCCACCACCGTGATTTCAAGAACTTCTACATCGGCTATCTGGCTCATTTCTACAAATCTGCTTTTCCTAATTTACTCAGCTATACCCGCTTTCTTGAGGTGATGCCCACTACTTTAGTGCCGCTTTGCAGCTACTTTGCCAGCCTCAAGAGTGACCCCACTGGCATCGAATTTGTTGATTCAACCAGCATCAAAGTGTGTCATAACCTACGTATTCATCGCCATAAAACCTTGGCGGGACTGGCGTGCAGAGGTAAAGGCACCATGGGGTGGTTTTATGGCTTTAAGCTGCATTTGATTGTGAATCATCAAGGCGGAATCGTGGCGGCCAAAGTGACGCCTGCAAATGTACATGACACAAAACCGGTGAATGAGATGGTGCACAGTGACATGAATAAACTCTATGCAGATAAAGGGTATATCAGTAAAGCGCTGTCCAGTGAATTGCTGGATAAAGGCGTGAAGTTGGTGACGAACGTGCGTAAGAATATGAAAGCGAAGGCAATGTTGTTGTGGGATAGAGCGATGCTGTCGAGACGTTTCATCATAGAAACCATCAACGACCAGTTAAAAAATATCTCTCAAATAGAACACTCTAGACACCGCAGCGTGCATGGTTTTATGCTAAATATGATTGCCGGACTCATCGCCTATCAATTGAAAGACAATAAGCCACAACTGAACCTCACTAACGCAGAGTTTAATGCTATTACAGTTATGGCTTGTTAAACCGATCTCAGGTT
>NZ_JAKKSJ010000096.1:0-908 GCF_025653365.1 Shewanella sp. SW32
GGGAGTCCAATCGGGCATGGTGAGAGAGGCAAGCGCAGGACCGCTGCCAAGCGCCCCCGGAATCCGGCCAACGAGCACATCCAAGGCATGCGTTGCTTCGCCGCGTACGCGTCGCAACTGCTCTTGCTCCACCCGGAGGGCGATGACCTCGGAACGCGTGCGTTCAATGTCAAAGCCCGTAGCTTGACCTGCCTTGAACTTCTGCTCTGTCAGACGCTCAAGGCGCTCGGCGACTTGAAGTCGCTCTTTTGCCAGATCTTCCAGCTCTGCCGCCTGCCGCTGCTGCAGTGCAGCGGACACTGTCTCAAAGGCGATCTGCCAACGTGTCGCGAACCAGTTCTGTTCGACAGCAACTGCGTCCATCCGTGCGCCATCAGCGGCATGCGAGAGGCGGCCCGCTAGATCAACTTCCCATGAAGCCGACAGCGGAAGCCTGGCATCGCTGCTGATGGTCGGTGCCAAAGAAAAGTCGCGCGCGCGCGTTGCTTGGGGCGTGAGCGCCAAGCTAGGGAACATTGAAGCGCGTGTACGTCGGGTGATCGCCACAGCTTCATCAATCCGCGCTCTTGCAATAGCGAGATCGGTGTTGTGCTCCAGCGCGTTGCGCACCAGCGCGTCAATCAGCGGATCACCGTACGCCGTCCACCACTCGGCCGGGAGTGCTTGTGCTGGCACCTGCTGCACAGCCAGACCCGCTTCGTTCATGAATTTGGCCGGAACCTCAACGCGTGATGTCTCCACCCTGTGAGGCGAGTGGCTGCACGCGGCGAGAAGCGTGATCGATAGGAATGCAACAGCAGTAAGGCCGCGGCGGGCGTAGGGATCGGACATGTTGAGCCACTAGGTTGTGAATTGAGGAGGCCGTCTTGACGGGCATAGTTCATGGCGTGTACTATACCGTCCAGACG
>NZ_JAKKSJ010000097.1:0-824 GCF_025653365.1 Shewanella sp. SW32
ATTTGGCGTTAACCCACCATTATATTGATGGGGTCTAGTCTCGCTGTAATATCCAGTGATGTAATTTGTGATCTCTTTATCTGCTTCTGTGAAATTCCCATAACCACTTGCGGGTATCCATTCAGATTTCAAACTTCTAAAGAAACGATCCATCGGTGCGTTATCCCAACAATTCCCGCGACGTCTCATACTTTGCTTAATCTGAATGCGTCATATTAATTGTCTGAATTTCAAGCTCGTGTAATATGAACCTTGATCGCTGTGATATATCACATTCTCAGGCTTACCCCTTAACTCAAATGCCATTTTCAAAGCTTTAAAGGTTAGCTCACTATCTGGTGATAATAACAAAGCCCATCCAACAGGTTTGCGGGGAAATAAGTCTAGAGCAACCGCTAAATATGCCCAACGATTACCGACCCAAACATACGTCACGTCGCCACACCACACTTGATCTGGTCGAGTTACTTCAAACTGTCGATTAAGCGTATTGGGGATTGCAACATGCTCTTGTGTCGCTTTCCTATAAGAATGCTTAGGCTGCTGACAGCTTAATAACCCAAGCTTTTTCATTWGATTACGGGCTCGATAACGACTGAGACCAATCCCTTTATTAGTCACTAATTGCGCTATCGTTCGAGCACCGGCAGAGCCATGACTAATATGATGTGCGGCCTTCACTTCACTGCATAAAATAGTAAAGTCTGCATCAATATGTTCTTTTCTTTTTAGCCAATACTTATAGCTACTTCGATGTACTTTGAATGCATTACAAATTGTGAGAATAGAGTGGCTCTGCTTGAGTGCGCTGATTAGCGTAAATT
>NZ_JAKKSJ010000098.1:0-815 GCF_025653365.1 Shewanella sp. SW32
TTCTTTTCCTAAGGGTACTTAGATGTTTCAGTTCCCCTCGTTCGCCTCGCAACACTATGTATTCATGTTGCGATAACAGCTTATGCTGCTGGGTTCCCCCATTCGGACATCGTTAGCTCAAATGCTTGTTACTAGCTCGCCAACGCTTTTCGCAAGTTACTACGTCCTTCATCGCCTCTGACTGCCAAGGCATCCACCGTATACGCTTAGTCGCTTAACCATACAACCCAAATGAGTTTCACTCATCTGMGCCGCATTGCGACCAGCTTGGTTTTACTTGTCTCACTTCTGACCAAAGAAGTGGACGCGCCTTAGACGTAAACTATTCAGCAAAGAATAATTTACTATTGAATATTCAAGACACTTAATAAAGTGTTTGAGAACTCATGTTCAATGCTTTCGCATTAAACGTTTTGTAATTAATCACATGACAGACTCATGCAATTAAATACTATCAGCTTTCCAAATTGTTAAAGAACAACATCTACCTGCAAGAGGGATGTTTCGCTCTGACTTCTCCTAAGAGAAGATAAACAAGCAATCTGTGTGAACACTCAAAAGTATCGAGTTAGTCGTATAGGTAAGGAGGTGATCCAGCCCCAGGTTCCCCTAGGGCTACCTTGTTACGACTTCACCCCAGTCATGAACCACAAAGTGGTGAGCGCCCCCCCGAAGGTTAAGCTACCCACTTCTTTTGCAGCCCACTCCCATGGTGTGACGGGCGGTGTGTACAAGGCCCGGGAACGTATTCACCGTGGCATTCTGATCCACGATTACTAGCGATTCCGACTTCATGGAGTCGAGTTGCAGACTCC
>NZ_JAKKSJ010000099.1:0-792 GCF_025653365.1 Shewanella sp. SW32
GGCCTTGTACACACCGCCCGTCACACCATGGGAGTGGGCTGCAAAAGAAGTGGGTAGCTTAACCTTCGGGGGGGCGCTCACCACTTTGTGGTTCATGACTGGGGTGAAGTCGTAACAAGGTAGCCCTAGGGGAACCTGGGGCTGGATCACCTCCTTACCTATACGACTAACTTAATGTTTGGTCGAAAAATGCTCCTGCATTTTCGACATTCGGTACATCCGTGTACCTTTTGAGTGTTCACACAGATTGCTTGTTTAGCTTCTCTCACGAGAAGTCAGAGCGAAACATCCCTCTTGCAGGTAGATGTTGTTCTTTAACAATTTGGAAAGCTGATAGTATTTAATTGCATGAGTCTGTCATGTGATTAATTACAAAACGTTTAATGCGCAAGCATTGAACATGAGTTCTCAAACACTTTATTAAGTGTCTTGAATATTCAAAAGTAAATTATTCTTTATTGAATAGTTTACGTCTAAGGCGCGTCCACTTCTTTGGTCAGAAGTGAGACAAGTAAAACCAAGCTGGTCGCAATGCGACGCAGGTGAGTGAAACTCATTTGGGTTGTATGGTTAAGCGACTAAGCGTATACGGTGGATGCCTTGGCAGTCAGAGGCGATGAAGGACGTAGTAACTTGCGAAAAGCGTTGGCGAGCTAGTAACAAGCATTTGAGCTAACGATGTCCGAATGGGGGAACCCAGCAGCATAAGCTGTTATCGCAACATGAATACATAGTGTTGCGAGGCGAACGAGGGGAACTGAAACATCTAAGTACCCTTAGGAAAAGAAATCA
>NZ_JAKKSJ010000100.1:0-762 GCF_025653365.1 Shewanella sp. SW32
TGAAAGAGATTGCACGATAGATTGTCCTGTATGAGCTGCAAGTTGAGCCGCCAACTGTACAAGCCGTTTGGTCCTTCGTACATCCCCTAATTGTGCGCGCTGAAAAATGCTCTGTGCCCAGAGTGATGGTTCACTTAAAAACATGGCATGTGGTATCTGAAACAAAAGGTCAGGATCAGATCAGGTTAATTAAAAATGGTTCAAAAAAATCCCCCGGGGCAAACCGAGGGATTTGTGTAGAAGAGACAGCCGGTGTGATGGGGTTTCTCTTGGTCGAAAGATCCGATCACTTGGAGGGCTATTAGTTCAACATTTCTTATCCCGAGTTCAGGTTAAATTAATCAAATACGCTCAAAAACTGAGGTTTACCTACGCACAGATATTTCTCTGGGCGTAAAGAACACGTCGGCATACAGGTATTCAGATCGCATTCATGTTGTCTATATTCCATCTGAAGATTGCTCAGAGCTAATGTGGTGATCAAATGCATATAGTCCCGCCACACCTCAGGTGTGTAGTGGTCAAGTAAAATTGGCCACGGTTTTAGAGTCATTCCAATATAAACGTTCTGACCTATTTGGCGTTAACCCACCATTATATTGATGGGGTCTAGTCTCGCTGTAATATCCAGTGATGTAATTTGTGATCTCTTTATCTGCTTCTGTGAAATTCCCATAACCACTTGCGGGTATCCATTCAGATTTCAAACTTCTAAAGAAACGATCCATCGGTGCGTTATCCCAACAATTCCCGCGACGTCTC